>NZ_JQFL01000090.1:0-16943 GCF_000764215.1 Pseudoalteromonas sp. ND6B | reverse complement strand
GCTAACCCTAGCAAAGCAAAAAAATATGCTGAGGCTCTAAATGTTGTTCATAAAACAGATAGGTCAGATGCGATAATGCTTGCAAGCTACGGTTATGCTAAGCAATCAACCGTTAACTTCTGGCAACCTGAAGCAAAGGAAATTAGAGAGCTTAAAGCCTTACTGCGTCGACTTGATGCATTGGAGTCCAATAAACAACGAGAGCAGAATCGATTAGAAGCAAGTGAGTTTAATGCGACATCTGAGCGAGTCACTCAATCATTAAAAGAAACGATTAACTTTCTAGATGATGAGATAAAAAAACTTAAGTCAGATATTGATAGTCACATAAATAGCTTTCCTGACTTAAAGAAGAATAGAACGTTACTAGAAACAATCCCCGGTATTGGGCCTGTTATGTCTCGAGAGCTGACGTATATATTCGCCGCTAAAAATTTCAGCAGAGCTAAGCAAGCTGCTGCCTACTGTGGCTTAATACCGCGGCTGCATGAGTCTGGGAAAATGAAGGGCCGTACAACTATGAGCAAGCTAGGGCCCTCAAAAATAAGAAGTAAACTTTATATGGCAGCAGTAGTCGCTGGGCAGTGGAATTATAAGATACAACAGCAAAAAATAGCCTTGCTGAATAATGGCAAAACGTCGATGCAAATCATTGGCGCCAATATGCGTAAACTCATTCATATATGTTTTGGTGTAATAAAAAATCAAGAAGCGTTTAAGCTCCAAGAAAGTTAAATACGATCTTGAAGCCTATAAAGAGAGATGGTATCTACGCTGGGCTTTTTTACGTCTGCCACTTTCAATGCTCTTTAGTGATTTGTTTATTTAATCATTTAACTTTAATAAATCATTTTTATAGATTGTATCAATCGGTTTATTTCGCACACGGTTTTTAGCCCCTCTACTATACTATTCGCACTGCTTAGTCATTCAAGCTTGGTAAACAACAACTTGAATGGAGTAAAAGCTCACTAATTTTTAAATTATTAGATTCTATTTTTAATAATACTAATACGCTTTGTATATAACGAAATTCGTTAACTTTAAGGAAGCTGACAATGAAAAACCGATCATTTACTAAAAAAGCACTTGTTGGATTTATAAGTATGGCACTTATGTCTGGCTCTGCTTTTAGCCAAGAAAAACCACAAATGTCTAAGCCACAAGGTGCTGTTGGCATGGGTGAGGCTAAAATGGGCGCAACCAGAACAAACCAATTTTGGTGGCCAGATCAACTAAATCTATCTCCTCTTCGTGATCATGATCTACGTTCAAACCCTTATGGTGCAGACTTTAATTATGCAGAGGCATTTAACAGCCTAGATTTAGACACAGTAAAAAGTGATATTGACGCCCTACTTACGCAATCTCAAGACTGGTGGCCAGCGGATTTTGGTAACTATGGCCCATTTTTTATTCGTATGACATGGCACAGCGCAGGCACCTACCGTACGCTTGATGGCCGTGGTGGCGCAGGCGGTGGTCAACAACGTTTTGAACCGCTTAACAGCTGGCCAGATAACGTAAGCTTGGATAAAGCGCGCCGTTTACTTTGGCCAATTAAACAAAAATACGGAGAAGCACTTTCATGGTCAGACTTAATCGTATTAGCAGGTAACGTTGCTCTAGAAAACATGGGATTTGAAACCTATGGTTTTGCCGGCGGGCGAACTGACGACTGGGAACCAGACATGGTTTACTGGGGTCCAGAAGTAGAAATGCTTGCCAGCGACCGTGAAGATGCTAGCGGCAAATTAGAACGCCCATTAGGTGCAACGCACATGGGTTTAATTTACGTAAATCCTGAAGGCCCTAAAGGGGTTCCTGATCCAATCGGTTCAGCTAAAAATATTCGTGTTGCATTTTCTCGCATGGCGATGAACGATGAAGAAACACTGGCACTTATCGCCGGTGGTCACACCTTTGGTAAAATGCATGGTGCGCACAAACCTAAAGACTGTGTAGGTGCAGAGCCTGCTGCAGCAGGTATTGAAGAGCAAGGTTTAGGCTGGAAAAACAAATGTGGTAAAGGTCACTCTGAAGATACCGTATCTAGTGGTTTAGAAGGCGCATGGACACAAGCACCTACCCGCTGGTCATCACTTTACTTAAGCAACCTGCTTAACTTTGAGTGGAAACAAACTCGCAGCCCTGCAGGTGCCATTCAGTGGATCCCAACGGATGAATCGTTACACAACGCTGTACCTGACGCTCATATCAAGGGTAAGTTTAACGCACCGGTAATGACTACGGCCGACTTAGCATTAAAATTTGACCCAGAGTATCGCAAAATTGCTGAGCGCTTTTTAAATGACCCTAAAGAGTATCAACTGGCCTTTGCTAAAGCATGGTACAAATTGACTCACCGAGATATGGGACCACCACGTAACTTTTTAGGGAAAGAAGTTCCTAATGAAGACTTAATTTGGCAAGACCCAATTTCAGCAGAGACTAAATCAAACATTGATGCTGGTGCTGTGAAAAAGCTTAAAGCCGCTATTTTAGACTCAAACTTAAGTGTACCTGAGTTAGTACGTGTAGCCTGGGCTTCGGCTGCAAGTTACCGTGACTCTGATATGCGAGGCGGTGCCAACGGTGCACGCATTGCGCTTGCTCCACAAAAGGATTGGGCGGTAAATAATCCGGCCGAAACCGCAAAAGTACTTAACGTATTAAAAGCGATTCAAGCCGACTTTAATGATAGTTTCTTTAGCAAAAGCCAAGTGTCACTAGCCGACCTGATTGTGTTAGGTGGTAATGCAGCGATTGAAAAAGCAGCGAAAGATGCAGGTTACACAGTAGATGTACCGTTTAATGCTGGCCGTGGCGATGCTACGCAAGCGCAAACTGACGTTAATGCATTTAGTTTATTAGAGCTGCCTGCCGATGGCTTTAGAAACTACTTTGATGCAGAAAAAAGCTATAAGTCGCCAACTGAAATGCTAATAGATAAAGCCGATCAGCTTGACCTAACCGTGCCAGAAATGACCGTGTTAGTAGGCGGCTTACGTTCGCTTGATGCAAACTACAAAGGCACTGACTACGGCGTATTTACTGACAAGCCAGGCACTCTAAATAACGACTTCTTTGTTAATTTATTAGATATGTCGACGGTTTGGAAAAAGTCATCAGATGCGGGTATTTATCAAGGCTTTGATCGTCAATCAGGTGAGCAAAAGTACACAGCCACTTCAGTTGATCTGATTTTTGGTTCAAATTCAGAATTGCGTGCAGTTGCCGAAGTATATGCCTTTGATACATCAAAGCAAAAGTTTGTAGAAGACTTTGTTGCGGCATGGACTAAAGTAATGAACTTAGACCGTTAATAACCATTAAGTAATACAACCATAGCGCTGCAATTAATTGCAGCGCTTTTTTATTAAGCTACTTTAAAGCAACCACTCGCTCGCGCAAATCATCGGCATTAACCTTCTGTGCAGCCACCATTTCACCAATGGTGACACTGACCAACGACCACTTTGGTCTAGGCAATCGCCACTTTGTTTTTCGACTAAAAATACTGCCCCATAGTCCATCTAAATGAACAGGAATAACAGGCACCGGTGTGCGCTGAATTATTTTTTCAATGCCACGGCGAAATACATCAACTTCGCCATCTCCACTGAGCTTGCCTTCAGGAAAAATTCCCACCAGCTCTCCACGCTCTAGTGCCTGAGCGATATCGTCAAAGGCTTTATTAAACGCCTTAGGATTTGCTTTTTCGCTATCAATTGGAATGGCTTTGGCCATTTTAAACAACCAATTAAGTGCTGGTGAATAATAAATAGGGGCAAACACGACAAACCGAATTGGCCTAGGTGACGCGGCTAAAATAAACATCCAATCAACAAAGCTAACATGGTTACTCACCACCACGGCAGCCCCATTATCGGGCATATTAAGCGTTCCCTTAGTGCGTACTCGGTACATACAAATCGCTAAAATGTAGATAATAAAACGTAAGAAAAACTCAGGCACTTTGCTATATATGTACAGCGATATCAGTAAATTAAGACCTGCTAATAACAACAGTAATTGTGAAATCTCCCAGTGTAAAAGCGTTAGGGTAACAATACTTAAAACAGCGCTGCCCACCATAAATAAGGCGTTTAGTACATTATTGGCAGCAATCACTCGTGAACGGCTATCTGGGTGAGTACGCTGCTGAATAAGTGCATACAGTGGCACCGTATAAAAACCCGCCGCTATACCAATACCAGCCATCCAAATAAAGTGCCAGAGCATATCGCCGGTATTAATCACTTGTTCAAGGGTAAGCAGCGATTCATTAGTTTGGCGATAAAACTCAATGCTTGGTTCTTGGCTTAATAAATATAAAAACAAGCTAATTAAAAGCGCCCCAAAAGGCACAATGCCTAACTCAATACGTGAGCGCGATAGCTTCTCACAAAGTAAAGACCCCAATGCAATACTCAACGAAAACACCACTAAAGCTGAGGTAACCACCAGCTCATCGCCTCCCATTACATGTTTTACATAGTTAGGGAGCGCGGTTAATATCACTGCACCAATCAGCCAAAACCAGCTGATCCCCAATACTGATTTACCCACTGACTCGGTTTGTGCGTTAAGCACATTAAATACACTTTTGGTCGAGGAAATAGGATTAAGCGATACCTTTAAATTAGCATCATTCGCAGCACTTTTTGGTATAAAACGACTACTCAAATAACCAATAACCGCCAAGCTCACTATCGCGATACTGATATAAACAGGGCCTGCAGCTTGGGTTATATAATAAGTGCCAAATACGGTGCCCAATAAAATAGCCACAAAGGTGCCAGATTCAACTAACCCATTAGCTTTGGTTAATTCATGAGGAGCCACATGCTGCGGTAAAATAGAGTATTTAAGTGGCCCAAAAAAAGTGCTTTGTAAACCCATTAAAAACACAGTACCTAACATTAACCAAACCTGCTCGGTTAAAATAGATACCACGCCCACCAGCATTATTGGAATTTCGCAAAACTTTACGATGCTGATCAACTTTGATTTTTCCAACTTTTCTGCAATTTGACCAGCCATGCCTGAAAATAAAAAGAATGGCAAAATAAATAATCCCGCAGCCACGTTAGAATAAAAAGCACCATCGGCCACCGTAGCAGCCTGAAAAATTAAAATAAGGAGGATTGATTGCTTGTAAACATTGTCATTTAAAGCGGAGAAAAACTGTGTCACAAACAGAGGTAAAAACCGTTTACTGCTCAGTAAAGCTCCTTGATATTGTTGTTTATTTTCCTTCATTACGGTCTCTTAAAATTAGCTACAGCGTTTAGATTACCACTGTGTAAAAGAAATACGAACCCACTTTTTTAAGTACGTGCTCAAAAATATACCTAATCGCTAACACGCAATAAAAACGATTAACAAATGAACAATGCAACTAAATCTTGCGTATAAGTTGTTTATGAGTTGTAAATAAAACATCTATGTTCTAAAACTAAAAGGTGACTAAAAAAGGAGAATCTTCATGCCAACTACAAACACAATAGACAAAGACACCAAATTCGCACGTTGTTTAGAGTGCAACAAAGTAAATACATTTGCCGCTTTTCATTGGCTTTCGTTAGCGTTTAAGGATATGGCGCGCGCGCCCATGCTGAGCTTAATTTACGGTTTAATCTTCACACTTATTCCCGTAGCGATTGTTTACTCTGTTGTACTTACCGACAGCCACCTTGCCATACTGCCAGCCACGGTTGCATTTGCCTTAATAGGTCCTGTGTTTGCGGTTGGTTTGTACGATGTGGCTTGGGAGCTTGAAAAAGGCCATAAACCTACTTTAAGCCATTCATTCAAATCGATGTTTCGTAACCCTGTAGGTGAGTGGGGTTTTGCCGTGTTACTTATGGTAATTATGATTATTTGGATGCGCTTAGCCGCAATTGTTCATGCATTGTACCCAAGCCATGCAAACCCAACATTTGAAGAGCTTTCGGCGTTTTTAACCATAGGCAGTATTATTGGCGGTATTTTACTGGTTAGTGTGTTTTCAATTTCTGCATTTACGCCGCAAATTATGATGGAAAGACGTGTTGATATTATGACTGCTGTCGTTTCTTCAATCCACGCAGTTAAAGAAAACTTTGCAGCCATGGTAGTATGGTCAATTTGTATATTTGTACTGGTAGCGTTGGGCTTTGCTGCAGGTGCCGCCGGATTTATTATTATTATGCCACTACTTAGTTACGCTAGTTGGCATGGATACATTGCTGTTATTAAAACAAAAACACCACGTGGTTATGAATAATATTTACCTGTAGTTTTATCACTTAATTAAATGCTTTTTGGCATTTAATTAAGTGTTGCCTCTTCTCTCTCAGTTTATAAAATCCGTAAAAACCTTGATCTGAATAAGGTGCAAAGCTTAAAAATAGCGCTAATATAAGCTGATACACCACAGATAATATAAAGGAATAAACATGAGTCAAAACGTTGCAGACTTAATGACACCTAACCCATTCTCAGTGAATATAAAAAGTACTTTGCACGACGCACATAATTTAATGAAAGAAAAAAATGTTCGTCACATTCCCGTCATCGACGAAGATGGCGCATTTGTTGGCATGCTTACGCAAAAAATTATGGTCGCCAAAGTAATGGGGATCATGGCAACGTTTGGTGCTAATGCATTACAACGCAAAGAAAAACTCACAAAAGTAGAAGATATTATGGTGAGTGATTTTATCAGTGTAACGCCAGAGCAGCCGCTATCAGATGTCGTTAAATTTTTTGTAGATAATCGCCATGGCTGTATGCCTGTGGTTAGCGAGCAAGGTCAATTGGTGGGTATTTTAACCTCTTCTGATTTTGTGCGCTTAGCTGCGGCGCTATTATCTTAACTTAATAGCACAATAAAAAACCTGCGTTTTGAATTTACCCAAAGCGCAGCTATTTTTATAAACAAATGCCTACCCAGAAGCCTCTTCGTATATAGCTAAGCCACTAACAGCCTGTTATGGTAAACAGCTCTACTTTCAGCAGTTATTACTAAAAGGTAATTTGTTATATGGCTAATCAATTAAATGTATTAGGAACTCGCCTACAACTATGTTGTGGCAATGGCGGCTATACTCGCGAAGGGTTTTGCTATGTGCCAGATTCAGACTTTGGTAATCACAGTGTGTGCGCCATTATGACCGACGAATTTTTGCAATTTTCTAAGGCGCAAGGTAACGATTTAATTAGCCCTAATCCTTTATATGATTTTGCGGGCTTAAAAGCTGGCGATAAGTGGTGCTTATGTGCGATTCGTTGGTATCATGCCATTGCTGCAAATGTTGCTCCTCCTGTTGTTCTTGAAGCAACAAACCAAAAAGCGCTAGATATTATTCCCCTTGAAGTATTAAAAGCACATCAATATACCGGGTAATGATTTGAGCGCTCAGCTTGCAATATTAAAGTATTATAACCACCCTTTTTGTTTAAAAAATAAATAAGGGGCAAAGCCCGACAGTAACATAATGCCAATTGCAAATGGATAACCCCATTCCCATTGTAGCTCAGGCATTATATTAAAATTCATACCATACACACTAGCCACTACTGTAGGCGGTAAGAAAACTACTGAGGCAATAGAAAAGGTTTTAATAATTTGATTTTGTTCAATATTAATAAAGCCTTGTGTTGAATCCATCAAAAAGTTCACCTTGTCGAATAAAAAGGTACAGTGCGACATTAAAGTTTCTATATCGAGTACAATTTCTCTAAGAGATTCGCGCTCGTCATTTTGCGCGCCTATACGGCGTATTAAAAACGAAATATTGCGTCGCGTATCCATTAAACATAAACGCACCTTACCATTAGCATCTTCTAAGCGAGCTATACGACCAACCGCCTCTTCTAAGTCTGAGTTATCTTCTTCAAGTACATAAGCACTGAGCCTCTCTAATTGATGATGCATGTCTTCGAGCATATCCGCGTGGTTTTCAACTTTTTGATCAAATAAAGTGATTAATAATTGTTTTGCTGTATCGCATGCCACCTGACCTTTGCGCGCTCTTAAGCGCAGCAGTCTAAAATCAGCCAATTCCTCATCACGAATAGTAAGTAAGCAATTGTTTTGCAACAAACAAGCTACCGTTACAGTATTAAATCGCCCTTCATTAGGTGACATAAACAATGCATGCACATGTAAACCTTCATTATCGATAAAGCACCTAGACGACGTTTCAATCTCTTCTACATCGACCGAATCTGGAAAAGTTATATTGAGCGTTTTTGCAAGCGCATTTTGCTCCTGCGGTGTTGGATTAATAGTATCAATCCAATGTGCATTCTTTATGGATACTTCAACAGGGGTATCAGGTAAAGGCGCTAACTCTTTGATCACTCCTTGCTCGATGGAAAAAAACCTCAACATACACTTCTCCTTTAATGAATCTTTAAGTTGAGTATATGTAACAGGACATTAATCAACAATGATAATACCTTCATTATAACCACTATAAAGGGCACGCTATTCGCTAACACTTTAAAGTACTGCTGTTTTGCAGAATTTACAAAAAAGTGCATATTTTTCATATGCACTTAATCTTACTGCTTTATCAAGTTCTATAAATAAAAATTAAACTGCTATTTTTCAGTTAGTTAAAACCATATCACTATCGGCATGACGATTGCTTCTATAAATACAAGAGGTGTTCGTTATCGCAATTTAAATACTCACTAGAGTAAAGCGAGCACTATTTTTGAAATAGTAGGAGGAATCATGAGTAACAGTAATAATGCAAATAAAGTCGCTGAATTTACCGCTCCCGGTGTAAAAAACGAATCAGCAAATAAAGCAATATCTGTACTAGAAAATCGCATGGTAGCGCTAATTGATTTACAGCTAACTTTAAAACATATTCATTGGAATGTAGTAGGTCCAAACTTTATTGGCGTACATGAAATGCTAGACCCACAAGTAGAAACCGTCCGTGAAATGACCGACACCATAGCAGAACGTATTGCCACTTTAGGCGGCGTCCCAGTTGGCACACCAAAATCGATTGTTGAGCGTCGTACATGGGAAGATTATGCCATAGGTAAAGGCTTAGTAACTGAACACTTAGCCGCATTAGACAAAGTATATAACGGCGTTAACGGTGATCACCGTAAAGCCATAGAATCACTTGCTGAGCTTGATCCGGTATCTGAAGATATGATCATTGCGCAACTTGCAGAGCTTGAGCAATATCAGTGGTTTGTTCGCGCCCACATAGAATCATCTACTGGTCAATTGAATAGCTAATTTTTAAAGCAGTCATTTGACTTACAAAGCCCAGTAACTTGCTGGGCTTTTTTGTTTTTAAACTATATTCCTCTTATTAATACACTAGAAATCCCCCTATTTAGCGCATCTAACACGTTTAGTTACTATACTTATTATTAAAGAGAACTTACTATCGACTCCTAATTATTAGCAGGGAATTTGAAGTGTTGTCGCGTCTATATAGCTTTATGCCAGGTTTACACACCTTATTTAATTATCAACGCCAATGGTTTGCTGATGATGTGAGGGCGGCATTATCGGTTGCAGCCGTTGCTTTACCTGTTGCTATAGCTTATGCGCAACTTACAGGCGTTAATGCTGCAGTTGGCCTGTATTCTTGCGTATTACCTATGATGCTTTATGCACTTTTTGGTACCTCTAAACAGCTTATTATTGGCCCTGATGCCGCAACATGTGCGGTTATTGCAGCAGTTGTTACTCCACTCGCTGCAGGCGATAGCTTTAAACATTGGCAATTAGTGATCACCATGACCGCAATGACCGGTTTTTGGTGCTTTATTGCCAGCCGCTTTAAGCTAGGTGTATTAGCCGACTTTTTATCTAAACCAATTTTAATGGGGTTATTAAACGGTGTGGCTATTACCATTATTGTTGGTCAGTTTTCTAAAGTATTTGGCTTTACCTTTGATGAGCGCTACTTGCTTGAGCGTTTAGGTGGCGTCCCTACGTATTTATCGCAAACTCATATTCCCACCTTGCTAATGGCTTTATTTACCCTCGGCGTTTACTTTGTGTTAAAGCGCTTAAAACCTACATGGCCAGCCTCTATGTTTGCCATTGCACTAGGTGCGGTATTCGTTTGGTTGTTTAATTTAGAGCAGTTTGAAATAAAAACCATAGGCACAGTAACCGGTGGTTTGCCTGTGTTTAACACCCCAGTATTTGACGTGGGTATTATTCGAGAACTTGTTGTACCGGCACTCAACTTAGCCATAGTTAGCTTTGTCAGCATGATGCTAACGGCGCGAAGCTTTGCAGCAAAGAATGGCTACGACATCGATGCCGATAAAGAATTTAGAGCCTTGGGCATCGCTAATTTAGCGTCAGCATTATCACAAGGCTTTGCCGTTAGTGGTGCCGACTCACGCACAGCCGTGAACGACGACTCTGGCGGAAAAACCCAATTAGTTTCGATTATAGCTGCCGCTATTATTGGCGTTATCGCTCTTTTTTTAACGGCGCCGCTTGAGTTTATTCCCAGTGCTGCACTCGGGATTGTATTAATAATTGCCTCTGTTCACCTGCTTGATTTAAAGGCAGTCTGGCAATTAAAATTTAAAGATAAGCAGGCATTTTACTTAGCCTCAGCCACACTTTTTGCTGTGCTGTTTATTGGTGTTATACCAGGAATTACCCTTGCTGTATTACTAGGGTTATTTCAATTTATTCGAACTGTTATGCGCCCATCAGACACCATTTTAGGTGTGGATATAAAAGGCGTAGTAAGAAGCTTAGACGAAACAGATAAAGCCAAAGCAGTACAAGGGGTTTTTATATATCGTTTTAATTCTCCTTTAACCTATTTTAATGCCAGTTATTTTAAACGCCGCTTGTTAGAGCAATATGCAAGACAAAAAGACGACACACAATGTGTCATTATTGATGCTGTGCCCTGCTTCACTCATCTTGATTTAAGCGTTATGGCCATGCTCGCAGACCTAGATGTGATATTTAAAAAACGAGGTATTCGATTAGAGCTAGCAGGAAGAAAACGCCAGCTACTTTCTTGGTTTAAAACCGCTGGTATCGCCTCAGGTAAAGACGGTATTTATATTCATTCAGACTTATACATTGCCTTACAAAAAAACAGCGTCAGTCAGCATGTCGACGAGGTTACGATGTTTCAATCGCAAAACTCCGAAGAGATAAATGCAGGTAATAATTAGGGTTATTATTTTTCCTCAACTACACTAGGGTCTGTTGACCTTTGTGGATTAAAATTTGTTCAAACTAGGGGCGGTTTAATCGCGGCGCGAGGTTTGTAACCTAGTGGGCTAAGTAAAAACCGAGTAACAAAGAGTAAATCGTCCCTAGGCAGAACCCTTCGGGCAGCGCCTGTTTGGCATTGATGCTACGTTATCGCCTATTTATGGGGAATAACCACACCACATAGGCTCTGTCTTGCCTAAATACCAAACAGACTGCTGCAAATTTAACCTTGAAAGGTCAACAGACCCTAGATGAGTCATTTATTGTGAATGACTCTTTATAAAAACAATAGAGTATTCAAGCATTTTAATAAATCAACACTTAATAATAAGCGTAGCCTTATTACCTTTTCTTGCTACTTACTAAGCCTTAAAAATACAAACAATAGCCAGATGCAAATATCATACAGCGCAGTAAATACATAGTTTAGTCGCTAACGCGGTCGCTTTTAGTTTTAGCTAATTAGCCATAAGTTGTTTATGGCTATGGTTTATCAATTGCCGCTCACTAAACCCAATGAAAGACAAAGGAGCTACCATGAAATATACATTAATAATTTTATGCTTAATTGCACTTGCAGGTTGCGATAAAGGCGTTGATTCTCCAAGGGGGTTTAGCTTACCAGAGGGAAATGCTGAAAAAGGTAAAGCCGTTTTTATTAAGTATGAGTGTTTGGCATGCCATACGCTTGCAGGTGTAGAAGATGACAGTATAAAAAAACATGACGATATTTCTATCAGACTAGGCGGAAATAAAACCAAAATAGTCACTTATGCTGAGTTAGTTACATCGGTTATTAACCCTTCGCACCGCTTTTCGAGGCCTTACAGAGCTGATGCTAGAACCCCCGATGGAGCATCTAAAATGACGGTATTTAACGACACCATGACCGTTTCTGAACTTACTGATTTAGTAACCTTTTTACAGCCAAATTATAAACTTATTCCTTATCACAGAACGAAGTACTCTGATTACAAATAAATACTTATAAGTAAACATCAAAAAAAAGCCGTTATTAAACAACGGCTTTTTATTATAGATTATGGATAACCCTATTCAGCATTAACCATGTCTTCAAACTTCATACCGGTTAACTTAGTCAGTACTTTAATTACATAAACAAAAATACCAATGAGCATGAGCATAGACGGAATAGCAATTACCGGATAACTCAATAGCGTCATTTCACCAAGCTGTTCGTTAAATTCAACGGAGCCTGCAGGGCTGGTAACAATCCATTTAGCAAGGATGTAATTCATCGTAGATGAAAACACAAAGGTCAGCGCTAAGAGGTAATTAGCATTGGTGATTTTTTGTTTAAAGATTTGTGTATTGCCTCGTGCATCTAAGGCATCGTAAATAGTATCTAGCTTAAATAAAAGTGAGTTTAATAAAAGTTTGGCTAGCAGGGGTTTACCAAAAAAACCCGACATCAGCACGGTAAAACCAATGATTGCCGGAATAGCTGCTTCTTTAATAGCTAACCACTCAACGTTTAGCTCAAACAAGGCAATACCACCGGTAAGCAAAGTACTTAAAAAGCCTAAAAGCGAGATGAAGTTTAATGAGCCCGCTTTAATAAAATCATAAATCCCATAGCTAATGGGGAATATAAGCGCGACAATTAAACCAGCCACACTGCCTAAATATTCAGGGCCAGAAAACTTCATTAAAATGACTGAAGGGATGATGATATTAAATACTATTTCGATAAGCGGATTATTTTTTTTACGCTTATTTGTAGCTTGATTATTACTGGTCATTTTTAGTTCCAAAAAATATTACTGCTGCCATTAATTTCCCCTAATGTGGAATAAATAATGCTAAACATTGCTTCTTTGCATAATACCCGCAATAAGCCCGCTATTCTAGCATGGCACTTAGTCATATTATTTTATTATGTAGCGCTTACTCTGCAGTAATGTAGGTATAAATTGAGGCGTTAATTAAATCACCAGTCGTATTTTCAGCCCTCAAAGGCTATATTAAAGCTACAAAAAATAAATTAGTTTAAAGTCATGCTCAGTAGTAAGTATTTATCTACATCGTACTTTTGGTTATTTTTATTGATGGTTTGTGTGCATCAAAAGGCCGCTGCCAAACAAATTATTGCTGTTGCCGAATTAAGTGGACTGTTTCAACACGCTGCTAATAATCAACACCAAGGGGTTTATCATGCGTTATTAACCAAAGCACTCGCAGATACAAAACTGAGTGATCAATATATAATTGAAGTCATGCCAATGAAACGCGCTAAGCTTGAGTTTTTAAAACAAACTGTTGCTTGCTATGCACCAGGTGAGGACACCTTTGATGGCTCAGAAGGGATTACATTACCTAAAAACATTTTACACAGCACACCTTTTAACAAAGCACTGATCAAAGTGGTTTCTAATAACCCAAAGCGAGTTATTTCAAACGTAGGCCAAATTAATAGCAGCGATATTATTAGCATTGTTCGAGGGGTGCCCAGTAGTCGTGAGTTAGATAAAATAAAAGAAAAGGCCAAAATAGTAATTGAAGTAAATAGTGAATTGGAAAGCTTACAACTTTTATTACTCGGGCGAGTAGACTTAATATTAGCGTTTTACCCCGATATAAACTTTGCTTATAAAGAGTTAAATATACACCCCCATCTACCCTATAGTAATAACTACTCACCGGTGAGCATTAACGATAATATTATTTGCCACCCAAGCTATAAAAAAGACTTTGAAAAAATAAACAAAAAAATTACCGAATATCTGCAAAACGGTGAAATGAAAATATTATTAAATGATTATTTTATTCATTAACCTCTATTTAAAGCCTGCATAGGGTTGCGCCATATAAAACTCCCTTTTACAGCTTGGAAAACCTTCTCGCTTGCTCTAGTATCTAGTTGTCTTAGCTCATAATTTGCATTTTAATGAAATCATTTCCGTCACTGTACTTTGCCAATTTATTTTTAATTATTGGTACCGGTTTACTTACTACCTATTTAGCGCTTTATTTAGGTAAACAAGGCACGTCTACGTTTTGGATAGGCTTAATGACCTCGTGTTATTACCTTGGCTTATTACTGGGTTCAAAACTTGGCTATCATCTTATTAAATCGGTAGGTCACATCAGAACCTTTGCCGCCAGTACTGCGGCGGTTACTGCCTGTGTGGCTGCTCACGGGGTGAGCGATAATCTTTATATATGGTTAGGCCTTAGGCTTTTTGTTGGCTTAGGTATGATGTGTAATTACATGGTGCTAGAAAGCTGGCTGAATGAACAGTCAGCCCCCGAATCACGCGGTCGCGTATTCTCGTTTTATATGATCACTTCATACTTGGGGATGATTTTAGGGCAATTAGCGCTCGCACAATTTCCTGAGCTAGGTTATGCGCCGCTATTTTTAGTCTGCATGGCGTTAGCAATCGGTATTATTCCTATTTCTATCACTCGTAGAATTCACCCAAAACCCTTAAAACCGATAAAAATGAGCCTATTTGATTACGCTAAAAAAGTGCCACAATCGCTTACTGCGGTGCACTTTGCAGGCATTATTAATGGTAGCTTTTATGGTCTAGCACCTATTTTTGCCAAGTTATCAGGCTTTAACGCCGCTGAAATTGCTATTTTCATGTCGCTAACTATTTTAGCCGGCCTGCTAGCCCAGTGGCCAATGGGCATGCTTTCTGACCGTATTCGCCGCAGTTTATTAATTCGTACTAATGCCATAGCTATAGGCATTGTGAGTTTGGCATTGTTTTTATTACCAAGCTCACAGTTAATTGCTTACATACTGACCTTTATATTTGGTTTGTTTGCCTTTACTTTATATCCGCTTTGTTCGGCATTGGCCAATTCGCGAGTTGAAGACGAAGAACGCGTGGGCGTGTCATCAGCGTTATTGGTTGCTTTTGGCGCCGGTGCAGCAATAGGCTCAACAGTTAACGCACAGATCATGAGCTACTTTGGTCACCAAGCATTGTATGCGTCTATTTCGCTATTAACCGTAACCATGTATTTATTACTCACGTTTATTAATTCTAAACAAAAAGTAGAGCAGCCTGAACCCAGTGATTATGTGGTGGGTACATCCGATGTTACAAACTCGCCACTGGCAGCAACTATGGATCCGCGTATTGAAGAAACCACCGCACAAGATCAAATGTTGGTTGTGGATGACGAAGAAATAGATGATGAGTTTTTTGAACATCCCCAAGGGGAGCTGTTTAAAGATCTTCACGAAGATGACGTGAAAAATTAATTTTTACTGCTTTTAAGTGTTTTAAAAACACGCTAAGCAAACATCAATTAAGGGAGTCATTATACTCCCTTAATTGTTTTAGATTTTAAGCAAACCCTGTTTCAATATCTCGAAAAGTCCACTTGCCATTTGGATCTGCAATATCAATTAACTCACATGCCTTTTTATGAATCGCCCCGTGTTTGCCAGAGACTCAATAACTTGAGAAACTGGAACTATGAAAAAATCAAATCGCTATACATCAGAATTTCGTGAACGTGCAATTAGGCTTGTTACCACACAACAGCATGAATACCCTTCTCTTTGGGCTGCGCTAGTATCGATTTCAGATAAACTGGGATGTACCCCAGAAACACTTAGAGCATGGGTCAAGAAATCTCAAGCTCAACCGTCTAAACCCTCTTCTAATACGCAATCAACTGAAGAACGCCTTGCCGTCTTAGAGCGCGAGAATAAAGAGCTCAAGCGAACGAATGATATCCTGAGGCAAGCTGCCGCTTTTTTCGCCCAAGCGGAGCTCGACCGCAAACAGAAGTAATAGTGGATTTTATTGATGCTTGCAGAGAGCATTACGGTGTCGAGTCAATTTGCAAGGAATTGCCGATTGCACCATCAACGTATTATTCTCATAAACAGATACAAAGAGAGCCTGAGCGACTGTCTAACCGCAAAAAGCGTGATGCTGAGCTGATAATACTCATTCGCGAAGTGTGGGAGGATAATATGTCAGTTTATGGTGCAAGAAAAATATGGAAGCAGCTACAGCTTGACGACCATCAAGTCGCCCGCTGTACAGTCGAACGATTGATGCGAGTTATGGGAATTCAAGGTGTTCGTCGGGGTAAAGCACATAAGACAACGATACCTGACGAGCAACAAGATAAGCCACTTGATTTAGTTAATCGTCAATTTACTGCTGAGCAGCCAAATCAACTTTGGGTAGCTGACATCACCTATGTTGCCACATGGAGTGGGTTTGTTTATGTCGCTTTCGTGATAGATGTTTTTTCACGATACATTGTAGGTTGGCGTGTATCAACGACAATGCACACAGAGCTTATTCTTGATGCGTTAGAGCAAGCTATTTGGCATCGTGGCAACCCCGAAGGGTTAATTCACCACAGCGACAGAGGCAGCCAATATTTGTCTATACGATACACTGAGCGACTTGCTGAAGCTGGAATTCAAGCGTCTGTAGGCAGTGTGGGTGACTCTTATGACAATGCATTGGCTGAAACAATAAATGGATTATTTAAAACAGAGATTATTCGCAGAAATGGCCCGTGGAAGAATGTTGATGCTGTTGAATACGCAACGTTAGAGTGGGTCAATTGGTTTAATAATCAACGCTTATTATCTTCAATTGGGTATATTTCACCAGCTCAATATGAAACAGACTACTATGATAATTTAAACGAGTCAGGTAAAGTGGCCTGACTTAAACAAACTGGTCTCCGATGAACTCGGGGCGATTCA
>NZ_JQFL01000089.1:0-112467 GCF_000764215.1 Pseudoalteromonas sp. ND6B | reverse complement strand
TCATCAAGGCAAGCACAGATGTAATTAAATGGGATTAGACCATTTATCTTGGCGGTTTCCACAATGCTGTAAAGGGTGGCACTAGCATGGGCACCGTTAGCCGTTTGGCTAAATAACCAATTCTTTCGGCCTATCACAAACGGTTTTACCGCGCGTTCTGCTCTATTATTATCGATGCTAAGTCGGCCTTCATCAACATAGCGTATGAGCTTGTGCCATTGATTTGCCAGGTAATTAGCTGCCTCTATCAGTTTGCTGTTCCCCACTAAATTTGGCTGATCCTGCTCAAGCCATATTTTTAGCTTGCTAAGAATAGGCAGGCTAACCTCTTGTCTTGCCGTATATTTGTCATCCACACTTTTATCTTTGATGCGTGACTCAACGCCGTACAGTTTTTGGATAAGGCTCAATACCACATCCGCTTTGCCGGTTTTGTTTTTACCTTGTAGCTTTTTCGCGTCGATAAATTTACGACGAGCATGCGCCCAGCAGCCAATTAAGGTTGCCTCTGTTCTGGCATAGGCTTGATAGCCATCCACGTGCAAGTACCCTTGATATCCATCAAGATAATTGACCACGCAGGCGGCCGCGCGACTATTGTGGAAGTCGTAAAGTACGATATTAGGGATGGGATTATTCGGGTCTGGTGAATCTCGACCCGAGCAATACACCCACATGTAACTGTTTACTTTGTCCGATTTCACCACCTTTAATGGCGTTTCATCGGCAAACAGCGTGGGTTGCCTTAACAGCTCGGCTTTAAGCCGTTCAACTAATGGCGCGAAGAGTGAGGCTGATTTGTCTATCCAGCTGCTCATGGTCTGTCGACTGAGTTCAATACCGTATTGCTTAAACATCGCTTCCTGGCGATACAGCGGTAACCCGTATTGGTATTTACTGGTGATAAGCTGACTGAGCAAACTGCTGGTTGCAATGCCTTTGTTGATGGGCATGGCAGGCATTGAGGCTTGTTTAATCTGTGTCTGAGTTGAGGATTTATCACAGTGACGGCAGGCGTATTTAGGCCTAATATGCTCAATCACTTTGATTTTAGCGGGTATGAACTCAAGCTTTTCTGACTTATCTTCACCCATTTTATGTAGCTCACCGCCACAGCAATCACAGGTTTTGTCGATGATGTCGTGAATAACCTGCTCACGAGGTAAGTCTTTTGGCAGTGGCTTACGCACCGGCTTTTTACGGGTATAGCTAATGGATTGTTGCTCTGCCTCAACTTCCTCAACAATTTCTTCCACTTCATTGAATAACTCGCCTTGCCCGGCAAAGCCTTCAGCACTTTTGCCGAATTGTTTTTGTTGGGCCAAGTTCCAGCGCTCTTCCAATGCCGCAATCTGGGCATCCTTCTGCGCTAACAGTTTTTCAAGTTCAGCAATGCGCTGTTTAAGGGCGAGTTCATTTTTCATGACGCCTATTTTAAGGCATCATCAAAGGCTTTGCAGTGCTAACTGAACTCACTTTGATGATCATCAATCGATCGCAAATATTAAAGCATTTGCTTACCTGCGACATCAATTTTACTGTGTCCAATCACATCATAACCCGATAATAACCAGTGTAATTGCTGCTCGCTTAAGGTCATGGTGGGTGACATGAGTTTGGGCCATTTGAACTTATGCTTATCTAATCGCTTATACCACAGTGCAAAACCGGTGTTATCCCAGTAAAGCAGTTTGAGTTTGTCACGGCCTTTATTACAAAACACAAATAGCGCACCACTGAGCACGGGTAGTTCAAGCTCTGCTTCCACCAACGCCCCCAGACCATTAATTGATTTTCGAAAATCAACGGCATCGGCACATAAATAGACGGTGGGTACATCAACGAACATCCTCATACCGTTAGCCCTTTAATAATGGCAACGATATCGGCCGTCGCTAAATCGATAGGAAACGTGAGTTGGCCGGTTAGCGTATCAAACTGCAGCGTATTTTGACGAGTTTGCGCGCAGACTTCAGTAGTTTGTTTTACCTGGACAAAACGTGATGATGTAAGGCACTGCGTGTGCACTGGCAAGGTGGAATTAGGCTGGTCTTTTGCCAGTAAAGCACGTTGTTTATAATAAGTCGTAATAGCGACATTATGGTGTTGGCAGAATTCAATATTAGTACCACTAAACGTACTGCGTTTCAGCAAAAGCTGCTGCCACTGTGCGCTTGTTCTGTAAGTTTTCATCACCTGCTCCGAATTTATCATTGAGCAGGTATTTTTAGATAATCAGAACATCGATGCTAGGTGTGGTTCGCTAGACGCTTACAGTTTAAATACCTTTTTGATGTTTAGTATAGGATATAAGGAATGCATGAATTTTTAAAAACAGACCAATTAGGGCATATAATAAACCAAGTTAATGATGAAATTTCTATGCTTAAGAATGCTCTGAATGAACCAATAAATAAGAATGTTGAAAGCAATGTACTTGCAGATATTTTAGATCGAGCGGCACTAGAAGAAGAGCGTAAGCAACAATACATTTCACGTTATAGAAAAGGTCTGCAGCTGAAGGCATTGCAACGAGTTAAATTTAGGCTTCAAAAAGAACCTGGCGAATACGGGTATTGTGAAACATGCGGTATTGAAATTCAGTTTAAAAGATTAGTAACAGTGCCAACGGCAGAAAACTGCTGTGATTGCCAATCTATAATTGAAGTTCAAAATAGATATAAGTGTCGGAGGACAATAATTATGAAACTCGACAATAAATACTAAAACCATGACAATAAAGTTCGAAACTTTTCGATGCTATTTGTCGCAGTCTGCCTTTTGTTCTAACAAGCTTTTGCCCCAAAATGAGTTACAAGATAGTGATTGAGTTGTAAGTGTAAGTGGGCTAAATCTAGTGTGTATGGGCTCAATTTTAACCTTAAGTGCTTCAAGTTCCCATATCATGCTTTATCTCTGTGAAAAATCATGTAAAGTAACTGATAATTAGAATAATTTTTCAACATCGAGATGGAAGGGCCTGATGCGAGAATTGCTAACAGTAAAAATGAAGGTTAGCTAATGGCAGATTTTTTGCGGGAAATGCCGGAGTTGGACCCTGAAATAATAACGGCAGCAAAGGAAGGGTCTCTCGTATTATTTATTGGTGCAGGTATATCCCGGCTCGTTGGTCATCAATCATGGGATGGCTTTGCATACGGTGTAGTTGAACAACTATTGAATAACAGGGTTATTAATCATTATGAAAAGGAGATGATTAATGCCCTTGCAGATCCACGTAAACGCCTTTCAATTGCAAAAATCCTTGATGACGAAAATGAAAATGGTACACAAGTTGATTATCAAAAAATATTTACGTTATCCAAAGAAAATAGTGATATTTACAAAAGTATAAATGAATTTGGTTGTACCTTTGTAACAACCAATTATGACAAGCTAATAGTTCCCGAAATTTCCAAAGAGAAAAGTGAAGATGAATGGCGTTATTTCGAAAGAAAAGACTTATTAAGCGCTAACTTGGATCAGAAAGGTGCTGTTGTACATATTCATGGTTGTGTTGATGAACCAAGTAGCATGGTTATAACTACAAAAGATTACTTGAATCACTATACATCTGGTGAGGTTCCTGAGTTTTTACAAAAGCTATTTTTAAATAAAACAGTCTTATTTTTAGGGTACGGATTAGAAGAAACTGAAATACTCGAATATGTACTTAAATCAAGTAATCAGGCAGGCTCCGCTGAAACAAAATTATTTATACTTCAAGGGTTCTTTCAAGCTGAGCAACTACTGTTCGATAAGTTAAACAAATATTATCGCAAATCTTTTAATGCCAAATTGATCGGTTTCTTACGAGACCATGAAAATTATGAACAGCAAACAAGCATTATTGAAAAGTGGGTAAAGCAGCTTGATTTTGGTGGAGCAAGCTTGGCTGAGCAATTAGCTGAGCTTGATAGTGATTTGTCATGAGCACTAATTTAACTGTAAAACAAAGAAATGCTCTTCAGAGAGTTAGAAATGAACCCGCGTTAAAGCCTTGGCTATTTAAAAAAGTCGATGATTTAGTATGGTTTGATGCATTTTTAGAGTCAGGGTACTTAGATCCTGAATGTAACCCAGCTCCAGTTACAAAGTCTGACGGTACAATTCACATACCCTCATGGCCCATCACAGAATATCTTGTTTCGTCATCTCTTAAATTAAGAGAAGAAAATGATGTCGAAATGGCACGAAAATATTTAAGCCTACTAAAAGAAGTTACTCAATATGCGGTAGCAAATGAGCGTTCTAACTACAGGACATGGTGGCAATTCAGTAAAATTCTTAGAAATATACCTTTAGAGGTTATCAACCTTGACGATATTGGCTGTGTTAGCGACTGGCTAAACGATAAATTTGACCGCTATCTTGTTAATAAGGAAATTAGTGAGTGGATGTTAGAGCTGATTGATATTAATACTGAACAGTCGGTTTCATTCGGCATATTTCTGTTAGATAAGTTATTTGCAATTCACAGTGTTGAAGGCAGATACGCAGATAATAAACATGAAGCCGTATTGGGCTTTGATGATTATCAAGCAGGAAAGTTTATAGAAGAGAATGCTGCGGCTCTCGGTGAAAAGTTAGGTTTAGTCGCAGTAAACTTATGTGAGCAAAAACTCAAAGAAGTACTCGATATTAATCGCAATGATAAGTGGTCGAATGTTTGGCGTAACGCAATACCTGAGCATAAGCAAAGCAGCAGACACAATGACGCTGATGATATTGTTCTAAAGCTTTTTAGAGATGCTTTGTTAGGTTACGTAAAAGAAGATTCTGATAACAACGCTAATGAAAAACTAACAGAGTTAATCAATAGTGATTACCAAACTATTAAACGTGTCGCTATCTATGTTGCGAGTGTATATTTTGAAAAACTTGAACAGCAAGTAATAACTTTAGTTATTCAGCCAAATCATTTTAACGATAAGTATCGCCATGAGCTTTGGCATTTTATCCACAAGAATTTTTCTTCACTACGAGCAGAGCAGCAAAAATCAGTTATTGCAGCGATAGAGTCGTTAAATGTGACGGATGAAGAAACTGGAGTGCTATTAGACAAACCAACTGCTTACAAGCAGTCAAATTGGTTTGCCGCTATCAAAGATGAAAATGAAGTGACACAAGCGAAGTATCAAGCTTGTGTTGATATTACAGGTGCTGAGCCAGATCATCCCGACTTTTCATGTTATATGAGCGGTGGTGTTGCGGTAGATGTATCTCCACTGTCTGTTTCTGAACTTGCAGTTATGCTTGAAGACATTGATTCGTTGATACATTTCTTAAACGAGTATAAGGAAGTTGGACACTTCAATGAACCGGGCATAGAGGGATTAGTTAATACGTTTGAAGAGCTAGTTTTACTCGATAGTTGTGAAATCCTTAATAATTTGGATTCATTCATTGATCTTAAACCACATTATCTAGACAAAATATTTTCTGCTTACTCAAAGTTATGGACAGATAAAGCACAGCGACCGTGGAACGAACTTTGGCCTAAAATTATTAACTTTGCTACTAAATTGTTTAATGAAGCTTCTTTTTGGAACTCTGTTGATAATACGGATTCAGGCCCGTTCATAGGTGACAAACACTGGGTGATCAGTTCTTATTGTCGATTAGTAGAATCAGGATGTGAAAAGGATGAACACGCTTTTAGTCTTGAGTTAACACACGATGTTAAAAATACGCTTGAGCTAATTCTAAACAAAGCATCTGGTGAAGATTTTAATGATGACTCTGATGCTGTATCTATGGCTATTAATAGTCCAAGGGGTCGCTGCTTAGAGGCTTACTTTAAATTAGCTCTATATCAATGCAGAAATGTTGAAAAAGATTCAGAAGAGCACATACGAATATGGGCTGGCTATCAGCCAACTTTCGATAATGAACTGAGCAAGCCACATACTGCTGGTGAATATGAATTTATTACGATTCTATTAATGTATGTGCGTAACTTTCTTTATCTTTCTAAAGACTGGACTGTGCAAAATATTGAGCAAATGTTTGGTGAAACAAATTCTCTTCAATGGCGATGCGCTATACAAGCCTATTCATATGTAGGTTGGCTAATTCCTGAAATTCATGCTCATTTTAAAGAAAAACAATATTATCCCGCACTGCTAGATGATGAAAGCTTTTCAGATACGGTTAAAGGTCGCTATATAGAATATGCATGTATTGAATATCTTCAAAAAAGAGATCAACTTGATGATGAAAGCTTGTTGAGGCTTCTTTTAGGTAGACAAAAAGAAAGTGAGTTAAGCAAAGTTGTTTGGTTTTTATGGTCTATAAGAGACCAAAATATAGAAAAGACCAAAGAGTTAGTATTTGCTCTATGGCCTGATTTAGTTGAGCTAATTAATCAACAAAATTTTGATAAAAAGCCTTTGGCATCCAAGCTAGCTTTGTGGGTGGAATACATAGATGAGTTGACTGTGGATACTAAAGCTTGGTTGATGGCTGTCGCTCCTTATGTTAATGACGATCATAATGGTATGTCGTTTATGAAAGAAATGGCGAGGTTGAGTGAAGGCTATGCCACAGATGTCGCAGACATTTGGATAGAGACATTATCAAAGCCATTCTATATGTATGATCTAGACCCTTTAGAAACAATATTTAAGAATATAATTTCGTTAGGTCAGGTCGGACAGGTTATTTCAAAAAAAATTGCTGACATTTACATAAAAAATAATGATGAGCCAGTGGTAGCGATGTATCAAAGGATCACTAAATAATGAGGTATTATAGCTCAGAAAGTCTGAGAGTGTTGACTACAACTTTTTTCCACGAACGTGTTTCAGCAAAAAATGCTAACACGTTTTTGTCCAAAAGTGAGTTAGAGTGACGTCCGTTTTCATGATTCAGCGATTTATTTGTTTGTTAGCGTGATCGTCTGCTAGTGGCACTTTGGCGAAGTCCGCCTAGAGCGAGGAACGGTCATTCAGGAGATTTGCCGTCAGCTAAGTAAGACTAAGAGGATACTTTTCCCTTTTTCTACCTGACGAAATAGCACTTACTAATCATAATATGTATAGCTAGTAATAACTCATGTTTTTTGCTATTAATGTATGTTCACAAAATAAGGACGTTTCGCGCTAAAATAGGGTTATATGGTTTGGCATGGAAAGGGAGAATTTAATGGCTAGACATCGTGTTGGTAATTCATATTTATCAGATGAAGAGCTCTCTGAGCATCAATCAGAAAATTGGAAAATATGGATATTTATCATAGCTGCATTGTTTACTGGGTTAGTTGTAGCAAATATTACAGATGGACAAATTGACCTCAAATTAATGAGATTTTCCATAATTATCGGCTCGGCTATATTAGTAGGTGTCATAGCTGCAAAATTAAGTGAAGTTATTCGCTGGGCAGTATATTTATCTATTGTGCTTGGAATAACCTATTTTGTAGGCTCACTCATTTGGTCGTCGCTGTGATACATATAACAATCATTGAAGTCGCACGCCCCACAAAGCGTGTCACCAATGTCCGCTCATGGCAAAAGCAGGCTTTGATTACTCTGTTTTATCCTTAAACTCACACAAATCTTCAATAATGCATGAACCACATTTTGGTTTACGTGCCACGCAAGTATAACGCCCATGTAAAATGAGCCAGTGGTGCACGTCTACTTTAAATTCTTTGGGGATAACTTTTTCGAGCTTTTGCTCAACCGCAACCACGTCTTTACCCATAGCAAGCTTAGTGCGGTTTGAAACACGGAAAATATGCGTATCTACAGCGATGGTCGGCCAGCCAAAAGCAGTGTTCAGTACTACATTAGCAGTTTTACGGCCAACGCCGGGCAGGGCTTCTAGGGCTTCACGGTTTTCAGGCACGATGCCATTATGCTGATCAACCAGTATTTGGCACATTTTATAAACATTGGCGGCTTTGGAATTAAACAAACCGATGGTTTTTATGTAATCACGTAGTGTGTCGTGGCCTAAATCTAAAATGGCTTGGGGTGTGTTAGCCACTGGAAAGAGCTTACGGGTGGCTTTATTTACCCCAACATCGGTTGCTTGTGCTGAGAGTGTTACTGCAACTAGCAACTCAAACGGGCTTGAGTACTCAAGCTCGGTTTCAGGGTGTGGGTTTTGCTCACGTAAACGCGAGAGTATTTGGTGACGTTTTTCTTTATTCATGTAACTTAAAACGCATTCGCTTTTATTAAGTTAATGCGTTTTCCCCTTAAGTTAAGCTAGTAACACGCGCTCGCGGGCCTTTTTCAGCTTCTGGCGGCGTTACTTGTTTTGATTTTATTTGTGCATCAATGACGTTTTTAGCGGCGATCAGCAGCCCAAGCCCTAAGAATGCGCCCGGTGGTAAAATGGCCAGTAAAAACTGGCTATCAAAGCTAAACACTTCAATGCGCAATATAGCAGCCCAAGGCCCGAGTAATAAATCGGCACCATCGAATAAGGTGCCTTGGCCAATCAACTCTCGCATAGCGCCAAGGACAACCAGAACCAACATAAAGCCTAAGCCCATCATCAAGCCATCAAAGGCAGATAAATGCACTGGATTTTTAGAGGCAAATGCTTCAGCACGACCAATAATGGCGCAGTTAGTCACAATCAACGGAATGAAAATCCCTAAAGATTGATAAAGGCCAAAAGTGTAGGCGTTCATTAACAGCTGCACAATCGTCACAAAACCGGCAATGATCATTACAAAAACCGGTATTCTGATATCTTTAGGCACCCAATTGCGAACAAATGATACGGTAATATTAGAGCCCACTAACACTAACAAGGTTGCTAAGCCTAAACCTAGCGCATTAGTAATCGTGGAGGTAACAGCAAGTAAAGGACATAAACCTAATAACTGTACTAAGGCGGGGTTATTTCCCCATAGGCCTTCTTTATAAAGGGTTTTTAATTCACTCATGGTGTTACCTCAGGGCAAGCATTCGCTGCTGCAAAAAGATCATCAAAGTTATTTTGTGCATACACTACCGCATTTTTAACTGAGCCAACTACAGCGCGAGGCGTAATGGTTGCGCCAGTAAACTGATCAAACTGACCGCCATCTTTTTTAACGGCCCAACGCGCGTCACTTTCGCTTTGTACTGTTTTTGAATTAAATGAGGTGATCCAGTCTGACTTTTTAATTTCAACTTTATCGCCTAAACCTGGGGTTTCTTCATGCTTAGTAACCCTTACACCAGCAACGCTGCCATCGCGATATACCGCGCTAAGCAAGTTTATATCGCCACTGTAGCCGCTAGGAGTGACATGACGAATGACTAATGCAACGGGTTCGTCATCTTTACGTGCACGGTAAATTACTTGGTTGTCGTATGGCCCCAGTAAAGGATCAGATATAATTACACAATCTTGCGATAGCTCATTGCTGTATTTGGAATGCGGTAATACTTCTTGTAACTGGTTAGTTAATTGCAGTTGCTCTTGCTCTGCAATTTTATCAGCGGTAAGTGTATTAATTGTGGCAACGAGTCCCGTTGTTAGTAACGCAAACCCACACAATATTGCGCCATTTTTTACCATTGAAGAAATAATCATTTTACTGCTCCATGGCCATAAGTTCTTGGTTGTGTGTAGTAATCAATAAGCGGTACTGTAATATTGATCAGTAATACGGCAAATGCAACCGCATCCGGAAAGCCACCAAATGTACGAATTAAATACACAATTAAACCAATCGCGGCACCATAAATAAGGCGACCTCGATTGGTGGTTGCAGCTGATACAGGATCGGTGGCGATAAAAAAGGCCCCCAGCATAGTCGCACCACTAAACAAGTGAAACACTACACCCGGCTCTGTACCTGGCGAGGCAATATAACCAATTGCTGCGCATAAGCTTAAGCTTGCAATAAAACTCACTGGTATATGCCAGTTAATTACTTTTGTTTTTAACAGGTAAAGGCCGCCGAGTAAGAAGGCTAAGTTAACCCAACCCCAACCTAGGCCAACCCATTCATTAAATACCGGTTTTTGCATACTTTCAGTGACGGTAAGACTATGAGTAATATCTGTTTTTAAGGTATCAAGTGGGGTGGCCATCGTGCTGCCATCAATACCCACTCTGAGCTGATCTAAGCTATATCCAAGAGTTGTAAAGTCACTAAATATTAGACTAAGCTGCTGGCTAAAAGTAATGCCCGTATTGAGTAACTCTGTAACTGGTAACCAGGCCGTCATTTGCACAGGAAATGAAACTAATAAAAGTACATAGGCCGCCATTGCAGGGTTAAATAAATTAAAGCCCAAACCACCATAAAGTTGCTTAACAATAACAATGGCAAATAAACACCCTATAACAATAACCCACCACGGCGCTAAAGGTGGAATACTAATAGCTAATAGCACACCGGTTAGCCATGCGCTGCCATCGCTTAATGAAGGCCAAATAGGGCGCTTACGCATTAACATAATGGCTGCTTCAAATGCGCTCACACACACTAATGCTAATAATAATTGGATAAGTACACCGGTACCAAAAAATACAACTTGTGCAATAACACCAGGAATACAGGCCGCAATCACAGTTAGCATTAACCGTGTCACAGACTTGTGACTATGATTGTGGGGTGAACTGGCCATGGTTAGTTTCATGACTGATCGTTTCCTTCTTTTTGTTGCTTTTTAGCTTTAGCACGGGCAATGGCGGCGGCTACGGCGGCTTTCTTTTTTTCTTGAGCTGTTTGTTGTGAACCTTCTGAAGATTCATCGTTGCCTTGTGGCTCAGCATTTTCATTCTGTTGTGCTAATGCATTAGCTTGCGCTGCTTTCTTAGCTTTAGCACGGGCAATAGCAGCAGCTACGGCGGCTTTTTTATCATCGGCAGCGACTGGCGATTCAATTACTGTGTCATCACTTGGCGCTTGCTCATTGGCTTGTGCAGCCTTTTTGGCTTTAGCACGAGCGATAGCAGCAGCCACGGCAGCTTTTTTATCATCGGCAGCAACTGGAGATTCACTTGCAGTGTCATCACTTGCTGCCTGCTCATTTGCTTGTGCTGCTTTTTTGGCTTTAGCACGGGCAATAGCGGCAGCGACGGCGGCTTTTTTATCACCGGCAGCGACGGGTGATTCACTTGCAGTGTCATCGCTTGCTGTTTCCTCATTAGCTTGTGCTGCTTTTTTGGCTTTAGCACGGGCAATAGCTGCAGCGACGGCGGCTTTTTTATCATCGGTAGCGACTGGCGATTCACTTTCTGTGTCATCACTTTGCGCTTGTTCATTGGCTTGTGCTGCTTTTTTAGCTTTAGCACGGGCAATAGCGGCAGCAACGGCTGATTTTTTATCATCTACAGGCTCGTCATCACCATTGTTTTGTGCCTTTTGTTCTTTATAAAGGCGAGCTTGCTCTTTACGGGCTGCGCGTTCTTTTGCAACTTCACTGTTATCTGGCTCAAGTTCGCCACCTTGCTTTTTCGCTTTAGCACGCGCAATTGCCGCTGCTACAGCTGATTTATTGTCACCATCGCTAGTTTTATCTTTAACGCGGGCAAGGGCATCGGCTACTTTTTGCTGCTCTTCGGTCGATTTAGGGGCAGGTTTACGTTTGTGGCGATTTTTTCGCTCAGCTTGTTCTTGCTCTAAACGCGCTTTACGTGCATCAAAGCGTTCTTTAGCGCGATCAGATTTTATCTTCTCGGCAATTTGCTCTTTAATCTCAACTTTTGCAACGCGGTAGTACTGAACGAGTGGTATTTCACTTGGGCAAACATAGGCACACGCGCCACATTCAATACAATCAAATAAGTTATGTTCTTGGAGTTTGTCGTATTCTTTTGATTTAGCAAACCACTGTAACTGCTGTGGTAACAATGAAGCAGGGCAGGCATCGGCACAGGCACTGCAGCGAATACAGGCTTTTTCTGGGCCAGGCTCTGCTAATTCTTTGTGATCTGGGGCAAGTATGCAGTTTGTTGTTTTAACAACGCCAATACGAACTGTGGGTAAGGTAAAGCCCATCATAGGGCCGCCCATGACCACGCGTTGTTGTGGCACCGGTGAAAAACCTTGGCAATCAAGTAAGTGCTTAATTTCAGTACCTAATAACGCCCATACATTGCCAGGATTATGTATAGTATTGCCGGTAACGGTAACGACACGTTCAATTAACGGTTTACCTTCGTATACAGCTTGCTGAATCGCAAATAAAGTGCCGGTGTTATGTACTAAAATGCCGATATCAGCAGGGATACCGCCGTTTGGTACTTCACGGTTAGTGAGCAGTTTTATCAGCTGTTTTTCACCGCCAGAAGGGTAAACAGTAGGCACGGTTTGTATTAAAATATGCTCGCTATGCTTCGCCGCTTCTGTCATGGCTGTGATAGCCTCGGGCTTATTGTCTTCAATGCCAATAATACACAGCGTCGGATTGAGCAGCTGTTGCATTAGCTCAATACCTTTGACTATTTCAGCGGCGTGCTCACGCATTAAGGTATCGTCAGCCGTGATGTAAGGTTCACACTCAACCGCATTAACAATCAAAAATTCAATAGGTTGTTTAATATCAGCTTTTACATAGGTTGGGAAGCCTGCGCCGCCCATACCAGAAATACCCGCATTATGAATAACATCAACTAGTTCATCGTGTGATGCAGTGGCTGGGTTTGCTAAAGGCGATAATTCACACCAGGTATCGTTGCCATCGGGTTCAATAATAATGCTTAATTCAGGTAATGCCGAAGGATGCGCTGATGGCATAGGCGTAATATCAATAATAGTGCCAGAAGTCGGTGCATGTATTGGCACCGACCAATTAGCTGATGGCTTTGTTAACGCTTGGCCTTTTAACACGTGCTGGTTTTTTTCAACTATTAATTTACCACTAGCGCCAATGTGCTGCTTTAAAGGCAGAACAAGTTTTTCAGGCAAAGGGAGTCTGGCTATAGGCGCACTATTAGATAATGATTTCTGCTGAGGAGGATGTACGCCGCCAGGAAATGCCCAAACGGTGCCTTTTTTTATTTGTTCAAGTAACTTTTCCACTCAAACCTCTAATCTATTTGGGTAACAGGAATAGCGTCTAGTTGCCATTTCCAAGTTTGTTTTGTTGGTGCAACGGGTAGCATGTCAATACAATCAACCGGACAAGGTTCAACGCACAAGTCACAGCCTGTACATTCGTCAATTAGAACGGTGTGCATTTGTCGGGTTGCACCAACAATGGCATCAACAGGGCAGGCTTGAATACATTTGGTACAACCAATACATTCATCTTCGCGAATGTAGGCCACCGTTTTAACTGGCTCGGCTTGTTCTCCGCCAGCGAGGGGTTTAGCCTCAACCCCCATTAAATCAGCTAGCTTTTTAACGGTCGCTTCACCACCTGGAGGGCATTTATTTATTTCATCGCCATTGGCAATGGCTTCTGCATAAGGACGACAGCCCGGGTAACCACATTGGCCGCATTGTGTTTGCGGTAAAATGGTGTCGATTTGTTCTACAACAGGGTTACCTTCAACTCGAAAGCGTACTGCTGCAAACCCTAAAATTAATCCGAAAATTAACGCCAGCAAACCCAGCGCTATTAAAGCGTACAACAAGGTCATATTAAAACTTCACTAATCCAGTAAAACCCATGAAGGCCATTGACATTAAACCTGCCGTTATCATTGCGATTGAGGCACCTTTAAATGGGGTTGGTACGTCTGCTGCGGCTAAACGTTCGCGCAATGCAGCAAATAAAACCAATACTAATGAAAACCCCACCGCAGCACCAAAGCCATAAACGGCCGATTGTAAAAACGTGTGATCTTCTTTGATATTTAATAAAGCAACACCCAATACCGCACAGTTAGTGGTTATTAAAGGTAAAAATATTCCCAGTAACCGGTAAAGCGTTGGACTGGTTTTTCTGACAACCATTTCAGTAAATTGTACAACAACAGCTATCACTAAAATAAAGCTCATTGTTTTCAGATAGGTAATATCCAATGGTAATAAAATATACTCATTTACTAAATAGCTTGTCACAGAGGCAAGCGTTAGCACAAAGGTAGTTGCCAAAGACATACCTATGGCTGTGTCAAGTTTCCCAGACACGCCCATAAACGGGCAAAGGCCTAAAAATTGTACTAATACAAAGTTGTTGACTAACACTGTTCCAATTAATAACAAGACGTATTCTGTCATGTGTGCCTCACGCTAATAAAATCCCGTGTATTATCCTTTTTTCTACTGTGATTAACAACACGTTGAGTGATTATCAGTTAAATAAACAACGTTAAATAATGGGCTAATTGTAAAGGGTTAAAATCAAGGGACATTGCAATTAAAAAACTGTCAGCATTTTAACGGCTGAAAATTCATAAAAGCACACTTTAGAACGTAAAAAAGAGCATACATGCTCTTTTTTACGTTAATTGGAGTAGAGGCGTTAGATGTCTTTGGGCTTTTCAATGTAGTAACCTTGAACACCATCTAGGCATAGCGTTTCTACAATGTGTTTTTCTTCTTGGCTTTCGACGCCCTCAGCAAAAACACTGACGCCAATTCGGTGTGCAAGGTCGACCATTAAACGCATAAAGTACTGATTATTTTTATCATCCTCTAAGCCTCGGGTATAACTTGCATCCATTTTAATAAAGTCTGGTTTTAAATCTCTGAAAAACTTAAATGATGTGAGTCCTACACCAAAGCGTTCAACAGTAATTCTGGCTCCAACGCGATGCACCATATCAATAAAACGTTTGCTTGCTTTAATGTTTTGTTGCAGACCAAATTCACTCACCTCAAAAATTAACTTAGAAGCAATATGGGTATCTTTAAGCAAACGACGCTCTAACCAAATCATAAATTGGTCACTGTGCGCACTTGAAGGGGTGATATTTAAGCCAAAGTATTTTTCAGATAAATTACTCGATTTTATTCTTTCTAATGACGATTCTATAATTAACTTATCAATTTCTATTGCCATATCGAGCTTTTCAGCCATTGCTAAAAATGAAGCGGTAGGCAAAGCTTGATTTTCTTCTGTTTTGAAGCGGGCTTGAATTTCAGCATAGGCTTTAATGCTTTTACCTAATGGCATAATATTTTGGATCACTAAATGGACGCTTTTAGACTCGATCACTTCGTTAATCACTTTACGCCAGTTTTGATTACCAAACCCTGCGCTCACATTATTAACAAGATCAGTATCGCGCTGCACATGCCACGCATTAGCTTGCTTAGATTGCGCCATACTCATTGCGTTATCAACGATAGAGAGCAACTCACCTAAAGGTTTGGCTTTTTCGTAACCCACAATACCTGTGTTTGCAACCGAGCTAAGCTCTTGGTTTTGCATGTATTGAGTAAAGCGAGATTGTAAGTTTTCACCAAATTTTTCAGCTTCTTTTAACGGGGTATTCGGCAATATAATTATAAAGTCAGAGCTGTTTACTCTAAAAACTTGACTGCCGGAATAGGTGCCACTGATATTTACTATGATATCTGCAACCGACTTAATGTACTCATCACCTTTTTGATAGCCTCGACTTTGATTAATTGACTGTAACTCACTACAGCGGACAAGTGCTAAAGAGCCAAATGTGCTTATTTCGGTGTTTTCTATATTTTTTTCGTAGTAATCAACAAACATATTGCGATTACCTAATTCAGTAACACCGTCTTTGTAGGCTTCACGTTTAATATCGTGGGCTGCATTTTTTATATTGTCGTTTTTACTTTTTAAAAAGTGTGATAAACGATTAAAGCTAGGAATTAAACTTTTCCCCAACTTAGCTAACTCAGGTGAATCAATTTTAGTTGCAAAATCATCACCTAGTTGGTTTTGATTAATATATACATCAATAACATCAGCAACGTCCGTACATATATTGTCGTTAATGTGCTTAACAATGGTTTTCATCAATATAATAGGTATTAGGGCGAGTAGGGTGCTAACAATTAAAATAACAAAAAACGCGGTTTGAAACTGCTCACCCAAGTGAGTAATGTTTAATTTAAATTCAATTTTTATGTCGGCGTTATTATTTGTGGCGTACTGAGGACGTACTGAGTTGCTACTAGATTGAATAAGCTCAGCAATAAAAGGTAATTGCACTGCATTGTTAACCGAAAATACTTCAACGCCTTGATAGTCACGTAAAACAAAATTTGAAAAGGTTTCACTAGTTGCAAGCGTGTTTTTAAGATTTTCTGCTGATATATCTGTCGCAGAGAGATTTTTAATGTATTGCTCAACGGTCGCTTGTGCATTTTTTTGAGCATTGCCGATGGCATTATCAAAATTTTGGCTAATAAAATAACTACCAGCGGACACAAGTACCAGCCAAGCTAACAGTTGTATAAGAATAAGTTTTTTGAAAGCTGCCATTATTTAATCTTTTTATGTCAAATGGGGGAGGACACAACCTCATGATTATTAAACTAATTATAGCTCGATATCAATAGTTATCAAATGGTTAGTTTTTTAAGCAAAAAAGTTTTTGTTTTAAAAGAAGAATGGTAGAGCAAATTGGATGGTATGTCTATGTGATTGTAGTAAATTGGCTCCCCCTCCCCGACTCGAACGGGGGACCTGCGGATTAACAGTCCGTCGCTCTAACCAACTGAGCTAAGGGGGAACTAAAATATACTTTTTATGATTTGGCTCCCCCTCCCCGACTCGAACGGGGGACCTGCGGATTAACAGTCCGTCGCTCTAACCAACTGAGCTAAGGGGGAACTACATCATAAACATAAACTTGGCTCCCCCTCCCCGACTCGAACGGGGGACCTGCGGATTAACAGTCCGTCGCTCTAACCAACTGAGCTAAGGGGGAATCGTTTATGGCTGAAAAACTTGGCTCCCCCTCCCCGACTCGAACGGGGGACCTGCGGATTAACAGTCCGTCGCTCTAACCAACTGAGCTAAGGGGGAAGCGTCTTGCCTTTCAACGGGGCGAAATATTAATGACCGCATAGCAAAGTGTCAACATATAAAAGATCATAAATTCAAAAAAGAGGTCTATTCGTTGTTTTTATGTGCAATCTGCGCGTTTTGTAACACTATTTAAGTAAAGCGCAGTGATATTGTTTTATAAAAACAGGGTAATATTTGCATGAAGTTTGTAATTTGAGCTAATAAAGTGATGAGTAAAATTTAAGAAAACGGCTTTTAATAGCAAAAACGCGTTCTATTTCCTGTATTTTTATAAAGCGATAATTAACTTATTTAAAATAAATGGCTCCTTTTTATTTTTGGTACGTTAAAACGGTTGAACTAAATGCGTATTAGTTACGTAAACTAAAACTAGCGCTAAAACATAATATAAATTTTGACTGCAGCAGCAATACTTTGTACAAAAATAAAACAATCAATGAGTTAGCTACCTGTTTGAGTGTGTTACTCACTGATATTAGTCTAAGAAAAAATCATCTTCATACACATAACAGGGGCATACAATGCTGTTTGCATATTGGTAACGGAAAAAACCAAATGATCAGACAATTTAGCACTCGGTTGTAGCCCTTTATAAACGTGGGGTTGATTGAGTTATCCACGGTTTCTGTGGATAACTCTGTTTATGAAACTTTAAGAACATCAGCACCCCCAGCATTGTAGGGCGCTACAACGATTTCAAGTATTTAAAAGCTTTTTTTTATACATTTAAAAACAATAGCTTACGATTCAGCTAAGTTACTCACTTAATCGATAAATAAAATTTTTCGTGACGATAAAACACAGTCTCTGACTGTGTGATAAACCAACAAAACCTAAAAAATAAATGTTGCAAAAGTTACATAAATGTATTTTATTTGGTTTTTAGTGTGTTAGCGCAAAATTTGTTTACAAAGGCATAAAAATAACAGTTTGTAGATTAAACGTTTAATTAATTGTTTAGATTTAATAAAGCATGGCTTGAACAGCTCGGATGCTTTAAAATATGCCGTTCAGTAAAAGAGGCTTATTTATTTTATGCGCGCACATTCTCAATCACATACTCGCCCTGATTTACTCACCGCCCCAATCTTGCCTACACTAAAGAAAATGACCATTCCGATGATATTTGGGATGATCACCCTAATGATGTTCAACATAGTTGATACTTTTTTCATTAGCTTATTGGGTACAGAGCCGCTTGCTGCAGTGAGCTTTACATTTCCCGTCACTTTTACTGTTATTAGTTTAGCGATTGGTTTAGGCATAGGTACCTCAGCGGTAATAGCAAAAGCATTAGGCAGTAACAATATTGAAGAAGCGCGTTTTGATGCCAGTATATCGTTGTTGATTGCGGTGGTATTAGTGTTGGTTTTATCTACGTGTGGCTATTTATTAATTGATCCTATTTTTACTTTACTCGGAGCTGGGGAGCAAGTATTACCGCTCATTCATGAATATATCAGTATTTGGTTTTTAGGCAGTGTATTTTTAATTACCCCGATGATTGGTAATTCTGTACTGCGTGCCAGTGGCGATACTAAAACACCGAGTATTATTATGGGTGGAGCGGGACTTATCAATGCGGTACTCGATCCTGTACTTATTTTTGGTTTTGGCCCCATTCCTGCGTTTGGCATTAAAGGAGCCGCCATCGCCAGTGTTATAGCATGGGCAGTTGCTGTGGCAATTATTTTATACTTATTAATTGCTAAAAAGCGCTTATTGAGTTTAAAAGCAGGGTCGCAAACGGTTATTGGAGCTATTCGTAAAATATTAAAAATAGGCTTACCCGCAGCAGGTGCTAACATGCTAACACCGGTTGCTATGGCAGTAATGACGGCATTGGTTGCACATCATGGCCCAGAGGCTGTGGCTGCTTTTGGAGTAGGGAGTCGAATAGAATCAATAGCGAGTTTGGTGGTATTAGCATTATCGATGACTTTGCCACCTTTTATTAGTCAAAACTTTGGAGCCAGTCATTTTTCTCGCGTAAAGGATGCCTACCTAGGAACCTTAAAATTTGTGATGTTATGGCAGTTTGTTATTTATATTTTATTAATTATGTTCTCAGGCGTCATCAGTGAAATATTTGGTAAGGAGCAAGCCGTTGTTGATGTCATAAAACTGTTTATTTATACCATCCCATTAAGTTATGGCTTGCAAGGAGTGATCATTTTATCCAACTCCTCGTTTAACGCTTTACACAAACCCATGAACGCCTTAGTTTTGAGCGTCATTCGGTTATTTATTTTTTATGTTCCCTTTGCGTATATCGGGAATGAACTGGCAGGTTTAATCGGCTTGTTTATTGGCGCGGCCATTGGTAATTTATTCACAGCCCTTGTAGCCTATAAGTGGTTTATGAAAGAAATTGAAGCGTTAAGCAGTCAAGCATTACAGGAGTGTAGTCATTGAGCGATCATTTTCAGTTAGAATCAAAATTTAAACCCGCTGGGGATCAGCCGACCGCTATCGCTCAGTTGTGCGAAGGTTTAGAAGCAGGGCTTGCTCATCAAACCTTATTGGGCGCAACAGGGACGGGAAAAACCTTCACGATGGCTAACATCATTAGTGATTTAAATCGCCCCACTATTATTATGGCGCACAATAAAACCTTAGCGGCGCAATTATACGGCGAGATGAAAGAATTTTTCCCGCATAATGCGGTTGAGTACTTTGTATCTTACTACGATTACTACCAACCAGAAGCCTACGTGGTAGCCAGTGACACCTTTATTGAAAAAGATGCATCCATCAATGAACACATTGAGCAAATGCGGCTCAGCGCCACTAAAGCGTTGTTAGAGCGTCGCGATACCATAATCGTTGCGTCGGTATCGGCGATTTATGGTCTGGGCGATCCTGATTCATACATGAAAATGATGCTGCTTTTAAAAGTGGGCGAAAAAGTCGACCAGCGCGATATGCTGCGCCGCCTTGCAGAGCTGCAATACACCCGTAACGATATTGATTTTAGTCGTGGTACATATCGTGTTCGCGGCGAAGTGGTGGATATATTTCCCGCTGAATCAGATACCTATGCAGTACGTGTAGAAATGTTTGATGATGAAGTTGAACGCCTAAGTATTTTTGATCCCCTCACTGGTGCTGTTGAAAAACACATAGTGCGCGCTACTATTTACCCTAAAACTCACTATGTAACGCCACGAGAAAAAATACTCGAAGCCATCGAAAAAATAAAAGTTGAGCTTAAAGAGCGCAGGGCACAATTACTCAGCGCTAATAAATTAGTTGAAGAGCAACGTATTGCGCAGCGTACCCAATACGACATAGAAATGATGACCGAGCTTGGTTATTGCTCAGGCATTGAAAACTACAGCCGTTACTTATCGGGGCGTACACCTGGCGATCCGCCGCCGACATTACTTGATTATTTACCCGACGATGCATTAATGATTATTGATGAATCGCACGTAACTGTCTCGCAAATTGGCGCTATGTATAAAGGCGATAGAAGTCGTAAAGAAAACCTCGTTGAATATGGCTTTAGAATGCCCTCGGCCATGGATAACCGCCCACTGCGTTTTGAAGAATTTGAAGCCATTGCACCGCAAACTATTTATGTGTCGGCCACACCGGGTGATTTTGAATTAGATCGCAGCAATGGCGAGGTTGCTGAACAAGTTATTCGTCCAACCGGCTTACTTGATCCATTAATAGAAGTGCGTCCGGTTGGCGATCAGGTTGATGACTTACTCTCAGAAATTTATAAAAGTGTTGAAAAAGGCGAGCGCGTGTTAGTAACAACACTGACCAAACGCATGGCTGAGGATTTAACCGACTACCTGAGTGAGCACAATGTAAAAGTACGCTACTTGCACTCTGACATAGACACCGTAGAGCGGGTTGAAATTATTCGTGATTTACGAGCCGGTGTGTTTGATGTGTTAGTAGGCATTAACTTACTACGTGAAGGCTTAGATATGCCAGAAGTGGCACTAGTTGCTATTTTAGATGCCGATAAAGAGGGCTTTTTACGTTCAGCTCGCTCGCTTATTCAAACCATAGGCCGTGCTGCGCGCCACCTTGATGGTCGTGCTATTTTATACGGTGATAGAATCACTAAGTCGATGGCCAAAGCCATTGATGAAACCCAGCGACGCCGCGATATACAGCATGCTTATAATGTTAAGCACGGTATTGAGCCTAAAGCACTGATCAAAAAGATACTCGATGTAATGGATGTAGGTGAAGATGCTTCACCGCAAGATAACTTACAGCTTATTCGTAAAGAGTCTAAAAAAATTCTTAGTGCGAAAGAAATTGCCACGCAAATTAAGCAGCTTGAAACCAAAATGCATGCCTACGCCAGTGATTTAGAATTTGAAAAAGCCGCCTCTGTACGCGATGAAATACATGAACTACAACAACAGTTGATTAATTAAATGACAATCGATTTTACTCCTCTTATTAATGCATTAGCAGACACGCCTTTTGCAGATAACGAATTATGCCGCGTATTTCATGGTCGCGGCCACAGCGTAGAAGCGCTAAGCCATATTAACTTAGACTTTTATCCACCGAGTTTGTTTTTGGTGTCATACAGTGAAATTGATGAGGTAACACTCACTACGCTCACCGATACGTTATGGCAGTGGGCACAACAACATCATCCAGAGCTAATTACTGCATTGGTGTATCAGCAGCGAGCGGGGCTGCAAAGCCATAACACCCTTGTTCACGGGCAATTGCCCGCGCGCCATAGCGTAGCCGAAAATGGTGTGCGTTTTTTGGTTGATTTAATGAGTAAGCAAAACACCGGTATTTTTCCAGATATGCGAAAAGGCCGTGAGTTTGTCATGCAAAATAGTAAACATGCCAAAGTACTTAACCTGTTTTCTTATACTTGTGGTTTTTCGGTAGCGGCTATGCACGGCGGTGCCGATCATGTGATGAACATGGATATGAGCAAAGGCGTGTTAAAAGTCGGTAAGCAAAACCATCAATTAAACAATGTTGATAGGGGCGTCAGTTTTTTACCGCATGATATTTTAAAGTCGTTTGGTAAGCTAAAAAAAGCCGCACCGTTTGATTTAATTATTGTTGATCCACCCAGCTTTCAAAAAGGCAGTTTTATATTAACAAAAGACTACCAAAAAGTGCTGCGCAGACTTCCTGAGCTTTTAAACGATACTACACAGCTGTTGTTATGCGCTAATAGCCCAGAGCTTTCAGAAAACGACTTTAAAGCACTTATTCAAGAACATACTCAAGGTGCTATTGAGTTTGTTAAACGCCTAGAACCGACTGATCGCTTTATTGAAATTGATAGCGATAAAAGCTTAAAAGCATTGGTGTACAAAACAAAAACATAGTGAGTTAAATGAAACTGAGTAAACGTTTAAACGCCATCAATTCATTAATTACAGAGCCTTACGATATTGTTTGGGATTGTTGCTGCGATCATGGCTTTTTAGGGATGGCGTTACTTGAGCGCGGTATAGCAAAACATATAAATTTTGTGGATATTATTCCAACGTTAATGGAAGCGCTCGAACAGTCGCTGCAACAATTTGAGCAAGGTAAATTTTTACCTTCATGGCAAGTGCGCTGCGAAGATGTTGCGCAAATTAAATTGCCAACAGCTGCAAAGCAAGTGGTGGTTATTGCTGGTGTGGGGGGCGATTTATGTTTAAAGCTTATTGAACAAATTATTGCCAACAACCCGCAAAGCTTGCACCAACTCAGTTTTATTATTTGCCCCATTCAGCATCTTTACAAAGTGCGCGAAGGTTTAAAAGCCTGTAATTTAAAGCTCGAAAACGAGCAAATTATTGTTGAAAACAAACGTTTTTACGAAGTATTACACGTTAGTGTAAATGCCAGCCAAACACTCACTCAAACCGGTGCTCAAATGTGGGATAAACACAATCCACAACATCATCAATATCAGCAGCAATTGCTTAACCATTATACTCGAATGCTCAATAAAGATAGACTTTACTATCAAAAAGTTATAACAGAGTATCAACGAGTATTTGAATGCTAAATACTCCTGTCAGTGTGATCGGTTTTTGTGATTAACTACGTAAAGTGCTTCATAGTTAATATCTTGCCACTAGGCGGATTTATTTGGTTTATATATGTCAGATAAAAATATAAAAATTGAGCCATTATTAGGCGATGGGCAAAAGTGGCAACACAGTTACGAGCAACCGATTTCGTATGCGCCGTTAGTACAACTGGCCAATAATAATTGGATTGTTCCCCAGCATTTTTTACGTTACAAACATACGCTAGCCAGCGTTAATGAAGTGCTTAACGACATTAGTTTTTCTACTCACTTTAGTGTGTTAGCTGCAGAAAAAAACAGTGATATTTATCTGCAAGTGGCGGTACTTAGTCCAGATAATTACCGTGCTGAGAACAAAGCAAAAAAGTTACTGTTTGGTCGTCGCTGGCCAGTAGAGCAAAATTTGCCAACCTCAGAGCTTATTCAAACAGCATTTTTAGCATTGAAAGTGGCACGCGAGCATGAAGTAAGAGAGCTTTTTCAGCTGCAGCATCAAGGCGCAACCAGCACGCCGTTTAATAATCATCATGACTTACCTGTTATGGCGCAAAACCCTGAGCTTGTTAAAAGCACATCGTTTAAAAATATTCCATTGAACGACCTGATAGAGCGCCTGGTGTTTGCGGATAATAAAATTGCGCTAATTAACTGCCAAGCCATAATCACCGGCGAGCAGGTGTATACGGTTAAACTTCATTGCGATAGTTGTCAGCTAAGCGAATTTAATAATAAAACCTTGTCATTTTTAGCACCTGATGCAACAACCAACAGCTTTTTACATAGCTTTATTGCCACACTGGTTGCTGTAAGTAACGAGTATGTGAGTGAGCATTTTAAATACCAAGGCTTTGCGCGCTTTAGTAAAGATGTACACGCAGAGCAGGTCGGGGAGCTAAGCATTGCCATGCGTTCACCAAGTTCAGTTAGTTTATGTTCTATGGGTAAGCAAGAGGCGAATCAGTTAAACTTTGAAATAGACAGCGGCAGGGCACCCCAAGGGTGTGGACAAGCCATTGGCGGGTTTTTAGCTGCCCATGGTATAGAGCAGCCAGAAAATGCACATTTATACCCTAATTATTTATAACTAAGGGACGGCTATAGTTTGTTTATTTCTTGTTTTACGCTATAGCTTGAGTCGGTAACAATGGCTTCAAGTGTTTGTACTCGCTGTTTGAGTTCAGTCACTTGCGCGGTTACTTCTGCTAGTTGCTTATGAGCATCTTGATTGTTGTCTTGAACTTTATGTTTAAATTCAAGGTGCTTTTTATACATATCGTAAATAACCCCCGAACCTACAGAAATAAGTACAATGAGAACTATCATTGTTGTGCCAGACATAATTACTTCCTTTAATTTTATTTTAAGTTTAAATTATAACCATAATTAAGCGCCGATAAAGGCAATAAATTGTAACTTTATTTGTATTTATAAAGTCATTGTTATTATTTGTGCCGCCACCATATAGTAACCATGTAGTTTTTTTAATCGATACAAGGAATAGGTATGTTAAATAATAAAATTCCACCGGTTGTCGTTGTGGTATTTTTCGCTGCTGTTATGGCACTGATTGCGCATTACACAGTAATAGACTTTACCGCCTTCATAACTTACCTAGCATTAGGATTAGTCGCTATAGGTTGTTTCTTTTGTATTGCTGGGGTCGTCAGTTTTCGTTTAGCCAAAACCACGGTACTACCAAATAAACCTGAGCAAGCAACAAGCTTAGTTACCTCAGGGGTATATAAACTCTCACGTAACCCTATGTATTTAGGCTTTGCTTTTATACTGGCGGGGTGGGGCGTGTGGCTAAGCTCTATTTGGGCTTTTTTAGGTATTGTGGGCTACGTTGGTTATTTAACGCTGTTTCAAATCATTCCCGAAGAGCGGGCGTTACATCAGTTATTTGGTGAGCAATTTGAGGATTACAAATCGCGGGTAAAACGCTGGCTTTAATGTTTTTTCATACTAAAAAAGGCTACCCTTGGTAGCCTTATAGTGTGCTTATTTTAAACTTTACTCGTATTCAAGCGGGTCGGTTACGTTGTTCAGCTCAAAGGCTTCTAAACGTTCTTGGCAAGCGCCACATTTGCCACAGGCCTTATCACGACCGTTATAACAGGTCCATGTTTGGCTGTAGTCTAATCCCATTTTAATACCATCGGTTAAAATATCGATTTTAGTATTATTTAAATACGGGCTAAAAATTTCTACCGCATCGTAATTAGCAATACGACACACATCATCCATTTTTTTAACAAACTCAGGGCGGCAATCTGGGTAAATAGCATGATCGCCCGAATGCGCACCGTAATATACTTTGCTTGCTTTAAGCGACACCGCATAACCTACCGCTAAAGAAAGTAAAATCATGTTGCGATTAGGCACAATGGTGCTTTTCATGCTTTCTTCTTCGTAATGGCCTTCTGGCACATCAATATCGTCTGTTAACGACGAACCACCAATAAGCTGATTAATTGCCGATATATCAACAATTTTGTGCGGTACATTTAGCTTTTCACATACGCTGGCGGCGACTTTAAGTTCTTTAACATGACGCTGACCATAATCAAACGAGAGGGCATAAACATCATGGCCTTGCTGCAGGGCTTTATTTAATACAGTAAATGAGTCCATACCGCCGGAATAAATAACAACTACTTTTTGCGTCATACGTGGTTTGCTCTTTAGTTTTGATAGAGGTTTATATCAGGGCGCGATATACTACACGGCCAAGGCATAAATGACAATTTTTGCACCGTGCTTTGTGATTTCTAATAGTAACAATTTTGCCGTCAGGTTGTAAGTGAGATTTCTTTTGTACAAAATTAATGAAGTGTTTGAAACCATTCAAGGTGAAGCGAGTTTTACTGGTACGCCGTCTATTTTTTTACGCCTGCAAGGTTGCCCTGTGGGATGTTCATGGTGCGACACAAAGCAAACCTGGGATGTTGATAACGTATATAAAGTATCACTTGATGACACGGTAGAAAAAAAAGCCGACTCAGATCATTGGGCTGAGGCCAGTGCCTCGCAAGTACTGGAGTTATTTAAATCCCGTGGCTATACCGCCAAGCATGTTGTTATAACCGGTGGCGAACCTTGCATGTATGATTTGAACCCAGTATGTAATTTACTGCATGATCATGGCTTTAGCACACAAATAGAAACCAGTGGCACCTTCGAAATACTCGCCCCTGCACAAACGTGGGTCACGGTATCGCCAAAAATTAATATGCGCGGTGGTTACAAAGTATTGAGCAGTGCTATGCAACGCGCCGATGAAATTAAACACCCGGTTGCTATGCAAAAACACGTAGAAGAACTGGAAGAGCTATTTACCGCCACCGGCGTAAACCCAAAACTGGTATATTTGCAGCCAATCAGCCAAAAAACCTCAGCCACTAAATTAGCCATTGATACTTGTATCGTCAAAAACTGGCGCTTATCAATTCAAGTACATAAGTATTTGGGGATTAGTTAAAGGGCAGCTGTAAGCTGCTCTGCGTTAAGTTATATTACGTAGATACAAGGTTGGGTTATAAACCCAACCTAACTAAACAAATTTCAACTCATAAAGTTAAGCTGGCTTTAAATATAATTTTCATCAATAAACTGACACCACAGCTGTGTATTTAATTCTGGTACATTTGGCTTATCTCTAATACCGAGTTTAAACATGATCACAGAGCGCCATTCTAAAGAGCCAATGTCTGGCCCATGTCCATAACCGTCACCGGTATTAATTTGCTGTTCAACATAGTTAAACCATGCCTCAGAGCACGGCGAATATTGTTCATCTTTTTGCGCAACACTACTGCATCCAGCAATAATGAGTAATAAAGGGGCCATTAATAGTTTCATATTTTACCTATGTGTTTATTTTGCTAATCGCTGCTGTGTTAAGTTTAAACGCTTATGTGAGCTGTATACTTGCAACCTTTCATCGTCCGTAATTAAAAATGCATCCATTTCTACAGATATTAAAGCAGATATGGGGAAAATCTCTAAAATACCAAGATCAGCAAGTTTAGCTGAAAGAAGTGCTGTTTTGCCATTAACAATAAAAGTAGAATCTTGATCACGAAAATCGCCATCAACATATAGTTTCGCACCACCAAACCATGAGTTAACAATTTTAATTTTATGACCCTTGACCGTGAATTCGAACTCTTTTCTCATTTTCAAACTCCATTTTTTGAAAAACATATAAAGTTTTAACAACTTGTTATACCTAGCTTCTATTCATTAAAGTAAATACATGATGCTCCTTTATATTCTTTATATGAGAAAAAGACTCAAGAACCTCTTCTCTAAAACCAAATTCAACAGAGTCAATTAATGAATCTGCAATAAGATCATTACCGCTCTCTTTTTCTTTGCCTATAAAATCAAACAATCTAATAATTTTATGAATAATCAATGGGGTAGTATCTGTGCTACCTGAAAAAATATCAACCAAAGCACGTTCCATGTAAATTAGTACGAGTGAATCAAGATCTTCTTTTGGTGTAGGTGATAAGCCGCCTTTACCAACTTTTAAAATAATATCTTCATTTCTAAAGTTCTGTTCAGAGACTTTGAATCTGCAGTACCTTTTTACTTTTCGCTCTAATGTTTTAGCTCCCATCTCACATCCAAAACAATTATCAAGTATATACTTATGGTTTTGTTCTAATTTTTCATAAGTTAACTGAGTAGCTTTTACAACATCATTTCTTAAAATTCGAGAATCCATATAAGTAGTTGTACTTTCTAGCATGTTATTAAAAATTTTTAAGTTCAGCTCAGAGTTCATCATTTCATTTGCGTGCTTAAGTTGATTTTTGCTCGTTTGCCAAGTTAGAAAAATCAAGATGGATGTAATTGCTAATAGTGGTGGTGTTAAAATTGAGTTGAAAAAACTAGCAGTGCTTATCCAATCTTCTATTGGAGCATTAAAATTAAACTTAAACCTTATAAAGTAAGCAATACAAATGATTGCAAAAAGAATAATTAAACTAATTATATATGCCGTTAAAGGCTTGTTATCCTTTTCCATAAATATCCTTTTACTAAAATTTTCTTTATCAATTCAAATGAATCGTTTATTAATAGGGTTCGCAAGAGGCGAATCTTTGCTAGGTAAATTAAACTTGCTGACTGCCCGCTTCACTCTAAGTCGAATTTTGAAAAAAGTGCTATAAACGAATATCGCGTGTAACCCATGATTGCAATTATGGCCTTAACTCATTTCAGCCATTAAGTAACTTAACGTAAAGTCCTTACAAAGTCTCAAACTAAAACCCAAGTTTGCAAAGTGTATTAGGTGGTGCTTATATTAAACTAAGTGATTGGGAGAATGCGCTTGGCTAAATACCTACTACTGTTGTTTGTTTTTTCTTATGTTTTTATAAACTCGGCTTTTGCTACTGTAAAAGTGGGCGTGACTCACTGGGTTGATTACACTAATCCGGATGAAACAGGCGTTTATATTGAATTATTAAAAGAAGTTTATGCGGATGAACAGCTCGAGTTTGATTTTAGTACTTACAAACGAATTACCAATTTATTTGAACAAAAACAATATGATATTGTTGTTGGTGTTGCTAAAGAGGATATTCCTTTAGCTTATTATCCTAAATGGTATTTAGACTACGATTACCCAATTAATGCGTATTTTGTAGATTCTGCTAATAAGTTTAATAAACTGTCTGATTTAAACAACAAAGTATTAAGCTGGCTCGATGGTTACAATTTCGATAAGTTTATTGAATACCCTCACGATTATTACCCGGCTTCTACTATTGAAAACGCAGTGGCACTGCTACTCAATAAACGCATAGATGCTTTCGTTGATTTTGACTACAACATTCCCAAAGAGTACAAATCAAAGCTTAATTATGTAGAGGTTGTGCCAGCAAGGCCTATTTATTTAGCCTTTTCGAATAATGAAAAAGGGAAAGCCTTGGCGAGAAAATTTGACCAAACAATGCCAAAATTAAAATCATCGGGAAGGTTGCAGGCATTATATAAATTAGATTATGAAAATACGCGTTTTGCAGAGTTTGACGCAAATAAAACAAAAATCGTATTAAGTAGTAACGATGAGTCTTTGCTACGACTGAACTCAGTTACCGCAGGAAAATCACTCGACGCGCAGCTTTATAAGTTAATTTTGGCTGAAATGCGAGATTACAGAATTGAGTTTGTAAAAGCGCCAGATACCAATGTTGAGGTGCAATTTGGCATTAGTCATTGTTTCGCCAATAAAATTAACACGCCAGAACGAGCAAGCCGCTATTTAATATCAAAGCCGTTTTCTTTGTATCTCGCACCGCGACTTTATTCTCCAAATAACTTGGCTCAATTTAAACATATAAAAAATTTAGACGAGTTGGTGTCACAAAGTGGATTAAGGTTGGGGTTATCAAAATTCAGAATATTCTCCGAAGACATTATGTCTCTACTTGAAGAGGTAGATAAAACTAAAATAAAACCAGCTCCCACTAATATATTCTCTAGATTACAACAATTAGCGAAGTTGCAAGAGTTTGATGCGTCTATTGAATACCCCAGCGATGTAGCCACGTATTGGCACGATATAACAGACGCTGATATTCACTCCTTTGATTTGAAATTAAAAACATCGTTTACTGTTGGGCATTTAATGTGTGAGCGCAGTGAAGAAAATATAAAATTTATGCAGGACTTTAATAATACACTCTCAAAATTAATTCAAAGCGATGAGTATAAAGCGCTTATCTACCACTTTGCGGCAGACTTACCTGCTGAACAGTTTAATAAAATTTATCAGCAAGCACTGTTAGATGAAGAGTGAGAACGCAAACACAACGTGGTTGTTTAACCGCTAGGGTAGGCATATTTATCATTGAAATAATAAGCCGATGATAAAAATAAAGCCGCCTTTGTAAGGTAAATTAGTATAACGCTGAATACTTGGCTCTGAAAATTCAAACAATGGCACTAACAAGTGCCCCCGCGTCTGTAATACCTGCATCCTTCATGGCTTGGCTGATCATTTGCACAAGCGCAATTACCTGAGATTGTGTTGATGAAACGATGTTTGCTTGTGCTTCAATTTGTGCCTGTATAGCCTCGTCTTCTTGGTCCGATTGAGCTTGTAATTGAGTGAGTTGCTCTTTTTGTTCTTCAAGCAGCTGCTTGAGCTCTTTAAGTTGCTCTATCATTTTTGCAATATATTCAGGCATCTCTGAATTTGTGGTTTTTTCAGCTTTTTGCTCAGCCTCTTTTCCTGAGAGCTTATTACGCTCTCTGTCTGATAATTGATAATCAGTGTTGTCCTGATTTTTTGTTGTGTCTTTTGTTTGTTGTGCAATATTTGTTTTTTCGGCTGTAATTTTAATGTCAAAGGCTGAGTGTTTATTTAGCTGTATCACGGTTAATTATCCATAATGTTATTCGTTACCAATTTAGCTATCGGCAGGAATGCTAAAGTACTAAAGCGATAAATACAAAAAATGATATCTCATTATTTATGCTCACTTCGATAATTATGCCTCTTATCGCTTATGTATTTACCAACCTCTAAATTTATTTTTTATTTTAAATTATATAATTTTTATATTGACACACTGAGTGCTTATTACTACATTTGTAATAGTTGAAAACTACAGTTGTAGTAATAGAGGTTAAAATGAAACTTAGTGAATTTGAATTAGACATAATGCAGTTGCTTTGGCAGCACGAGCCTTGTACTGCTAGCCAGTTACATAAAGCCCTACTTGCTGATACAAAAAAAGATAAGCAAGTAGCTTACACCACAGTAAAAACAATCGTTGATAGGTTAGAACAAAAACAAGCGATAGCTCGCTGCGGGCAAGAGGGGAGAGCGATTGTATTTAAATCAGTGATCACTCAAAGCGCATTTTCAGCACAAGCAATGCCTAGCTTCATGCAGCGTTTTTTTAAAGGTAACTCTCGCAGCTTAATTGCCCACTTTATTAAAGAAGAAAAGCTGAATGACGAGGATATTGAGTACCTACAATCGTTATTGAAAAATAAAAAGCAAGATTAAAGGAGAAGGCTATGATGGATTATTTTGTAACTTGCACAATTATTAGTGTGTGTTGTTTGCTTGCATCATTAGGGATGAAAAGTGCCCCTTCTAGATTAAATTTTTACGTAATAATGCTGGCTTTAATAGCCTGGTTTGTTCCTTGGCAATACTTTTCTCAATTGCCATTATTTGAAAGTACATCGCAATATACTGTTAATGTTGCTGAGTTTAGTTTTTTAAATACGTTAATAGCCCCTACCAGTGCGCAGGTCATAACATCAGAAAGTAGCATTATTGCACCAGTGAGTTGGTTACCATCATTAAACCATATTTTTAGTGTATTGCTGTTTAGTGGAATTGGCTTGTTTACATTGCGTGTTGCTATGTATGTAAAGTTAGTCAAAAACTTAAAAGCTAACTCAAGCTTATATAGCACTTCAAAACGAGAAAACTGTATATACCCAATAAGATTCACCTCAATTGGAGGGCCTGCTTTTGCAACAGGATTAGTCAATCCGGTTGTTTGGCTTACTCCTGAGATGGAAAATCGAAAAGAATTAAACTCTGTTATTGAGCACGAATTAACGCACTTACAACAAGGTGATATTTATTGGACATGGCTAATTTGCTTTATAGAAAGTGTTTTTTGGTGGAACCCAATATGCTCAAAACTAGCGCGTTTGGCAAAAGAGCAGTTAGAGCTTAGTTGTGACGAAAAATGTATGCGTAAACTCAAAGGTAAGTATCAGTTAGATTTAGCCAGTTTGTTACTCTCTGAGCATGAAAAAAAATCTAAATATAACTTTTTCACTCCCCCTCTTTTGAATATTGAACACTCAAAGAGTTTTAATATTCAAAGGATCAAAATGTTAAACAAGGAAAAAACAATGAAAAGTAAACATATGGTAATGGCTTTGGCTGCACTGTCTTTTAGCGCGTTGGCAGCAGCACAAATTGTTGATGAAAATCCAAAGAATGACCAACATAGTGCGCAAAAACAGCCCGCTGCTAGTAATCAGTATAACCAACAGTTAGCGCAACTTTTAGAGGTAGCTGGTGATGCAAAAAGTGATCAACCAACACAACTAATACAAACGGCAAAAAATATTCAAAAATGGTATGCAAATAGAGATGTGCTATCAGGTTTTGAAGAGGGAAAAATTAAATTAGAAAGTTATACTTTACTCGTTCATGTTTTTTCTAAACTTGAACAATATGAAGATATCTTAAGTGCTTACGAAACATGGTATCCAGCAGGAAGCAACCCGCCATATTTTACGAAAAACTCGCTTGCTAATGCCTACATACAACTAGGTCGTTATGAACTGGCTATTGCTGAGTTAGAGGGGTTGTCTAGAGAGCTTGACGGTAACTTACACGAAGGTTCTGCTGGAAACTTAGCATTAGCTTATATTTATGCAGCAGATTACGACAATGCATTAGATACACTGCAACAAGGTAATTTAGAGGGAAGTGCTTATGGTGATGTTTTAAAATACTACATTTACGATCAGCAAAATAATCAAACAAAAATGGCTGAATTAAAAGGACGTTTACCAGCAGCCTTTGCGGTAACACCGGCTCTACTTCCTCGAGTAGGTATTCCACAATCACCGTTATTAGCTAAATTATAAATAAGCAAATATAAAAAAGCGTTGCTCTTGAGCAACGCTTTTATTTTTATCTTGTTTAGCCTTTAGCCTTTAGCCTTTAGCCTTTAGCCTTTAGCCTTTAGCCTTTAGCCTTTAGCCTTTAGCCTTTAGCCTTTAGCCTTTAGCCTTTAGCCTTTATTCAGCTGCTAAATAATCTAATACCACTTGGTGGTGATCTTTGGTTTTGAATTTATCAAACAAGTGTTTAATTTTACCGTCTTGGCCTACTAAGAAAGTGAGGCGGTGGATACCGTCGTACTCTTTGCCCATAAACTTTTTATAGCCCCACACCCCAAATGCGTCAGCAATGGCATGATCTTCATCTGAAAGTAGATCAAAGTTAAGCTCTTTTTTTGTTTCAAAGTTTTTAAGACGCTTAATCGGATCTGGGCTTATGCCAACAACATGGGTGTTAAATTTAGCAAGTTCTGCTTGTTGGTCACGCAGGTTTTCGGCTTGTACGGTACAGCCAGGCGTTGACGCCTTAGGGTAAAAATACACCAGTACTTGTTTTTCTTTTAATAACTCGCTAAGCACGACGGTTTCATCATTTTGGTTTTGTAAGCTAAAAGCCGGTGCTGTGTCGCCACTTTGTAATGGGGTAATTTTGTTCATGCTAAACTCCTTAGCGAATACGTCGAAAGATGTAATCTACGTTTAAAACGTGCGAAAGGTTTTCAAAACTAATTTTAAATTGGTCAATATCAACGTCAACGGGAATATTAAATTCAAGTTCACAGCGCATTTTAAGCTCAGTTTCTTCTTCGTAGGTGTCTGACTTTAATGAGCAAATATTAATATTATTATCTGCAAAAAAACGCGTTACTTTACTTAATGTGCCAGGGGTGTCTATGCCGGTATATTCTAAGGTATAGCCTGCACAAAACTCGCTTTGATTATGGCTTGAAGTACGCTTCATCATAGTGAGCAGTCCAAGCTCCATGCCTTTGGTCGGTAATGTATGCTCTATGCGGCTAATGGCTGACATATCACCGCTAAGTAGCATAATAAAGGTGAATTCGTTGCCTAAAATCGCAATACGGCTATCTATAATATTACAGTGGCAATCGCTTACGAGTTGCGTAAGTTCACTGACGATGCCCGATCTATCCTCGCCAATTGCGGTTAAAACAATTTGATGATTTGAAAATGCAGTCATGGGTTTTAAAGTACCTAAGTTACTTGGATGAAAACAACCGACTTGGCAACAAAAAAATAAACACGTAGCGTTGCACGGCGGCAAAGTTTAACACAAAACCCGCGTTAAACTATAGCAGCGGTTAATTTTAGGCGGTTAATAGTGCAGTGTTTCTTGTTTTTACAAGCTTGTGAAAGTACCATAGCAAAAATGTGTCTATTTGTAGCCTAGTCCGTTTGTTATCTCATAGGCTGAATGCAGTTAGGCAAGCAAATTATAAATGTAAAGTTAATATTGATTTTACACTGAACCAAATCGGCATTACCCACTCATATATTTGTTAAAACAATTAAGGGTATGCTAAGGAGAATTATCTGTGCAGTATTGGATCCCAAAAGCACTAGCAGTAAGTGTATTGGTAAGTTTGTCAGGGTGTAGTGTATTTACAAGTGATGCTCATAATGAGCGTAATTACCGCGCCCATGAGCCGGTTAAAGCGCCTGCATCGTTATCTCAACCCGCTCAAGATCCTGTTTATAAAATGGATGTGGGTCAATATGATAATAATCCGGAGGCAACAAACTATCGTCCGCCGGCGCAAGTTTTAACCATTGCTAAAGGCAGTTGGGTTGAGGAAGCAGATAAACAAGCGCGTATTTATTTTGATAAAAATGACGGCATTGAAGATTTAGATGTGTTTATTTGGGATTCGATTCAAGCGGTGCTTGCTGATAATAACATTAACGCAACACAGCAAGATAAAACGCAAGGAACACTCGTAACCGATTGGTACGCTATTGTAAAGCCAGAAGAAAGCTGGTTATGGGGCAATGATGAAAGCGTTGATTTAGAGCGTTTTAAATTTACCATTGAAGAAAAAGAACACCAACGCACAGCGTCTTTAACCGCTGAGCTTATTGATTTTAAAGGTGATAAGCCGCTAACTGATTTATTAAAACAACAGCTTGAAGTGCGTGCGCTTAACCAAGTAGTGAGCGAGTTTGATTACCGCTACCGTCAGCTTGAAGTTGATATGCGTAAGCGTCAAGGGATCATCTCGTTAGAACTCGGGTTTGATAACAAAGGCAATGCCGCACTTGTTACTGAGCAAACGTATGACACCGTATTCGATCGCTTTTCTGGATTTTTAGAGCGTTTATCTTTTACTATTGTTGAAGTAAACCAAGAGACAGGTTTAATTACAGCAGATTATGCGAAAGTAGAAAGCAGTGTGTGGGATTCAATTTGGGGCGATGAACCAACAGAGCTTCCAATTGATGAAGGTCAATACCAAATTTTGGTTAGCAAAACCAAACAAGGTGGCACCAGTCTAACGTGGATGGATGACAAAGGCGAAACGCTTGAACCAGGTACAATGAATGGGTTACAACAAGCATTAGAAGCGGCGTTAATCAAGCGCGGTATTAAAATTTAATAAATATAAATACTTCCCACAAAAAGAGCACTTAGCTCTTTTTGTGGTTTTTACAGGTTGAAAATATGTCTCAGTTAGATTCATCACGCCCAGCACCGGTCCAAAAAAGTTATGATTTGAAAGTATGGTTGGTTTTTTTAATTCCTTCATTAATCGGTGTTTTTTTGTTCATGACGCCAGTACCGTCTGGCGAAATAATGACGATCCCTATTGCGGTAATGGCAAAAGCAATTCAAGCCTTATTTAGTGAAATAGCACTAGGGCTAATAGCGACAATTATTTGTATTACTGGCGTTATGTCGTTGATATTTAGTGTGTTTAAACCGAAAAGCTTAACCAAATTTCGCTTATTAAATCATTTGTTTAATGTGAGTTGGATTTGGTTAGTAACACGGTTATTTGGTATGGCGTTTGTGCTTTTAACTTATTTTCAAGTTGGGCCGCATGCTATTACCTCAGAAAATACCGGTTTATTAGTATTAAAAGATTTACTACCAGTGTTGTTTTCGGTGTTTATTTTAGCGGGCTTGTTACTGCCGTTATTACTTAATTTTGGTTTACTTGAGCTGGTGGGTACCTTACTTACTAAAGTAATGCGTCCATTGTTTGGCGTACCAGGGCGCAGTGCAGTTAACTGTGTTGCTTCGTGGTTAGGTGATGGCAGTGTCGGTATTTTGATGACTGCACGCCAGTATGAAGATAAATACTACACTCAACGTGAAGCTGCGATTATTGGTACCACTTTCTCTGCTGTATCAATTACCTTTTGTTTGGTTGTTATTGGCCAAGTAAAGCTTGAATATTTATTTGCACCTTTTTACCTAACCGTGTGTTTAGCGGGTGTAGTGGCTGCGATAATTGTTCCGCGTTTACCGCCACTGCGTTTTAAAAAGGACGTGCTTATTGATGGTGAAGAGCCCGATGGAAACGCTGAATTGGTTCCTGAAGGCAAAACATTATTTAAGCATTCACTTGATGTTGCATTAACTAAAGCAGAAAAAGCACCAGGCTTAAAAGGCACAATTGAAGAGGGCTTACACAACGCATTTGATATGGTGTTTGCAGTATTACCTGTGGTAATGGCTGTGGGTACATTTGCGTTAATTATTGCTGAGTACACGCCGATATTTCAATATTTAGGTATGCCGTTTATTCCATTTTTAGAATTACTACAAATACCTGAAGCTGAAATGGCGGCGCAAACGATTATGGTGGGATTTGCAGATATGTTTATTCCGTCTATTTTAGCCGCAGGCTCAATTGAAAGCGATGTAACACGCTTTATTATTGCTGCTATGAGTGTAACGCAACTTATTTATATGTCTGAAGTGGGCGCACTTTTATTGGGTAGTAAAATACCGGTTAATATTTTTGAGCTATTTGTTATTTTTATTCTCAGAACCTTAGTAACCTTGCCTGTTATTGCCTTAATGGCACACTGGTTAGTTGGTTAGAACAATCATTTAAACGAAAAAAAGCCCTGAATATTCAGGGCTTTTTTGTTTCTTTGCTTTGCGCAGATGAGCGTGGTGCTGAGGGTTTAAACTCGCTTTTTGCACTTAAACGCAGCAGTACTAAATTGCCGATAACAATAGCCAGTACAATCACGATAACGAGTACGATTTGCCAAATTTGCATTGCGATGCTCTTATTTTTTATTAAGCGGTAATTATGACCACTTTAAATAAAAGCCGCAATCCTCTCTAGGACTGTAAATAAGCAATTAAAACCGTTGTGCCACCGATAACGTTAAAAAGTTAATGCCTGGGTTGGGCGCTTTAAATCCGGCGTTTGAATAGTGAATAATTCGCAGCGCTACATTGGTTTCACCAAAATCTGCCACTAGGCCTATCCTATCTTCAAACTGATAGTGAGTACTTAGGTTTTTACCGGCAAAATAGCGCTCATCAAGTAATGAAAAACCAATGCCAGCCTCTACATAAAAGGGGGTGTTGTATACACTAAATGCTGGAAATTGCACCACCGGTGACACAGCCAAGACCACGTTGGATTGTGATTGTTGATCATGGCGGTATTGCCACACGTTAACGCTGCTTTCTAAATAAAAACGAGCATCGCCGACAAAGTTTTGCATTCCTTGAGGGTGATATTGATACGCAAGCTTTGTCCCTGTTACATTGCCTTCTCCTTTTAAAAAATCGACGGCATAACCATGGTTAGAGGATGCATAAGCGGCTTTGGTAGCCAATATAAACAGGGTAAAAACAAGAACAAAAAGTCTGTTGTATGAGGTTTTCATAACGGCCAACTAGGGTTTAAGTCAAAATATTAAAGGGATAATAAGGGCGGTGAATTGGTGTTTTCAATGAGGACAAAAAGCCGCTTGTATATGGCTTGTTAACCGATTTATTTAACCAATTGAATTTATTTAATTAATTCAATTGGTGCCAATTAGGCATTAATAAGTTGCTTATTTATGCCTTTTTTATTGCCTGTTATTTGCGTAAATTACGCTTAAATTAATTATTTAAACTATGCATTTTTTATGAAACTTATAAAGCTTTTAGTGGTTATTGCTGTTTTTTTCAGTAGCACTTTGTATGCACAAACGCAGCCATCACCTAAGCAGTTATTGCAAACTGTAGCAGAATCATTATTTAACGATATTGGACAGGTAAATGCGAAAGGCGATGCCAGCAAAGAAGCCATGTCGTTAATTGTTCAGCAGCGTTTAATGCCACATATTGATGTTAAGTTTGTGTCGTTTAAATTATTAGGTAAGCATATTAAAGGTATTAACCGCGAACAAGGTGTTGCGTTTATTAATGCTGTAGAGCATTACTTAACAGGAACATATGCCGGTGCGCTTATGAAGTACACAGGGCAGGATGTAATATTTGAGCAAGACGCTGCTGCAAGCGACTCTAAATTTGCTACGGTAAAAACGCAAATTATTGAACCGAATAAGCCAACCATTGATTTGCACTTTAAATTGCGTTTAGGTAACAACAACCAGTGGAAAGTATACGATATTGTTGCAGAGGGAATTTCGTTACTCAGTGCTAAGCAAAAAGAGATCATTCAACGTATTTCTGATGTGGGATTAGACCAAGTCACAGCAGAACTTCAGCAAAGTTAGTACTTTTGCAATTAACAGCTCCAACCTAAAAGCAGCTAATGGCAGATGTCGTTAGCTGCTTTTGTATTTTGGCCTATATTGCATGAGTTTACGCTAGCTTGGCTACCTAGCTGTGGTAGAATATTGGCTTCTTTGATTAAGCGTGGTGTCAGCTAAATACTGTTATAACTGACTACTCACCCGAGCTACACTGGAGTTGTGTTGTTTTAATGGAAAATGTACTAATTTGGCCAAAGGAATACCCGTTACTGGTCAAAGGGCTGGTTGAACAAAACGGTGCCTTCATTTTAGATGCTTTAGAAGCTTGGCCCGCCTGTCGCTCTACTGAAGAAGATAATGGTGTATGCACTACTGTTTTACCCCCAATTTATTATTTAACCTGGTTAACCCCCTTAGAGCCATTTGAAGAGTGTTATTTTCAGCATATTTCTGAATATGATGAAAACGCACAAGAGTATATTGCTGCACTGAAAGAGCATTATTTTGCCAATGATTACAGCATAGAAAATATTGTGCTAATGCTGTGTCAGCGACTTGAAAAGTATGCAAGTGTGTCGGCACAAAATAACATTGAAACGCCACTTTCTTTAATTAGCTTATTTTTTAGTAAACGCTTTTTTACTCTGATAGAGCATGCGCTAGAGCAAGGTGCAAAGCTCTCAGCTGAAGATACCTTATCTATTTGGAAAGAGGTCGATTTTAGAGAGCGTTTAAGTGCGCATATTCCCCAGTCGATTGCTGATATTGACCACTTAGCAGAGCTGACCAGTGAAAAAGTGGCTGCTGGCAAAGATTACTTTACTTTGTTAACTCAGGTGTCTCCTGATGTTGACTCTATTGTGCTTTTAGAAAATGCCTTACTTGCGCATTTAAACAAGAAAAAAGCTAAGCAAACCATGGCAATGCGCTTTATTGAGCAAGGCGCCACGGGCACCTTAACCGATGAAGATAATAAAACAGCATTTATGTGGGCGGCAGAAAAAGGCTACGTAAATGTAGTAGAAACACTCCTGCAGTACCAAGATAAAAAAGCGGTAGACGGCCAAGGTAATACGGCGCTGCATTACGCGGTGATAAGTAAAAACGAATCGTTAATGATTTTACTGCTCAAAGCAGGATATGACTTTAGAGCGCGAAATAACGAGGGGTTAAGTTGTTACCGATTAGCGGTTAGTATAAAAGCCAGCAACTTAGTTAAGTGCCTTGAGCGCGACTTTGGTATTAAAGAGTTATCGCCAGAAGGGCAGCTAGAGCGAATTAAAAAGGTGCATGTGTTACATGCGGTTGTGGCTTTATTATTACCGCTACAGTTATTTTTCTTTTTTGATGAAAACATCACTATAAAAAGTGAGCTTACTCTTTTTATGACCATGACGGCGGTGGTGTGTTTTTTCTTTGCAACGAACTTAAAGCGCTGCTCATTGTACCCGCATGTAAAACACCCATGGGGGTTGTTTTTAGTAAGAATGATGTCGGTTTTTAGTCTTGTAGCTCAACTAGGTTTAGCCTGTATTGTGGGGCTGGCAGCTTTAAGCGAGTTAGTTTAAAACTTAATATCTTGCTACAAAAAAACGCGCTAATTAGCGCGTTTTTGCATTGTTGGGTATTTATTACGGATTGTTTTTATCGTGCTCGTGTGCGGCTTTTTCTTCAGCGAGCTCATCTTTAAGCTTACGAATTTTAAGCCCAAGTTCTTGCCCTCTGTGGCGCGCATAATAAGTACAGCCAATAAACATAGATGAGGCAAATAATAACTCTAGTAATACCCATATAAGCTCATCTTGTGCGACCCACAGTAATGTAAACCCATGAATAAAATAAAACATAACAATAAAATTAGCCCACGCATAGGTGTAGGCTTTATCTTGTAATATGCCTTTTAAAGGCAGTAATAGTGGCAATACATACACTAAGAAAAGAAAGGTGTTACTGTGGCCGTCTCTTGGGGCTAATATAAACATCCATAACGGCATTAAAATAAGCAGGCCAATATAACCAAATAAGGCTAGGCGCTGAAATTTAATGGTAACCGGTTTTTTAGCAGGCTCGCTTGCTTGAATCATTTAAGTTTACTCGCAACTTGAGTCAGGCGCTTTCCTACGCTTTGACATATTTTAATTTCATCCTTACTCAGGGTTGAGCTGTTATTGCTACCTGCAACGTGAGAGGCGCCATAAGGTGTTCCTCCTGTTTCGGTGCCGAGCAACTCAGGTACATCGTAAGGTACGCCCATCAACATCATCCCATGGTGTAACAAAGGCAATGACAAATTGAGTAGGGTTGCTTCATTGCCACCATGCATACTGCTTGATGATGAAAACACACAGGCAGGTTTATCAATAAGTTGGCCTTTGAGCCAAAGATCGCTGGTGGTTTCCCAAAACGTTTTTGCTTGTGAAGCCATCATGCCAAAGCGGGTCGGCGTACCAAATGCAAGCCCGTCGCAGGAAACTAAATCATCTTTACTGATCACAATGTCGTGCGGGTTTTTGGCCACAAAAGTACGCAGTAATGCGGTTGCGCCTTGTTGCTCTATTGACTCTGCAATCTCATGCGCCATAGCCTCTACTGAGCCATGGCTTGAGTGATACAGCACCACGATAGTTGTGCTCATTATAAAACGCTTAATACGTTTTCAGGCGGGCGACCTAGGGCGGCTTTATTGTTATTTACTACAATAGGGCGCTCAATTAGTTTTGGATGATTGACCATGGCATCAATAAGCACTGACTCGCTGTTTTCATCTTTTAAATTAAGCGCTTTGTACTGCTCTTCTTTGATGCGCATCAAATCTCGTGCCGAATTAAACCCAAGTTGAGAAACTAAGGTACTAATTTGCTCATGAGAAAGGGGTGTTTTTAAGTATTCAACAACACTCGGTTCAATGTTTTTACTTTGTAATAGGTTAAGGGTTTCGCGTGATTTTGAACAACGCGGATTATGATAAATAGTAACTGACATAAAAATACATCCAAAGTATAAATTGTGGCTATTTTAGGTGAACTCACTAAAGACTTAAAGCCTCGCAAGCTCTTTTTGCAATAACCGATACTGTGTGAGTAGCGCTTTTAAGCGCTGTTGCTTAACATTTTCACTTGGCTCTACAAAATTAAGCGCTTTTTGTATTTCGTCGGCCGCTTTTAAATACGCACCATACTGAGATAATACATCGGCATTGGCTTCATGGTAGGCCGCCAATTTTTCTTGTTTTTTGTAGGCGTCAGTTAAAAGCTGTTTGCCTAAACTGTGATCGGGTTTTTCCAGTAAAAACGACTTTAATATATTTTCAGCTAACTCATATTGCTCAGCCTCTAATGCCGCGTTGGCGTAATTTAAGGTGATCACTTGGTTATTTGGCCGATAATTATTTAACTCGCTTAAGTAACTAACAGCTTCTGCGGCTTTTTTTTGTGCAATGAGTAAATCTGTTTTGGTATCAATATAAAATAAGTTTTTAGGATCGTCTGCCAGTAACTCATCAAGAATAGGTTGTGCTTCATCCGTCTTTTTTTGATCAAGCAAACTAATAGCTAAACCGTATTGTAATGCTACGTTGTTATAGGTGTTTTCGCGCATTAACTTTCTAAATAAGGCTTCTGCGTTTTCGGGTTTGTTATCGTAACGCGCCAGGACTCGGCTTTTTGCTAAGTCAAAATCAAGGCTCGAGCTTACTTGGCGTTTAGGGTATTGCTCGGCACGAAGGCGAACATCTGACACACGACTTTCAGGAAGAGGGTGAGTGAGTAAAAACGCCGGTGGTTTATATTTATAACGAATTTGCGCAGCCAGTTTAGTTAAAAATTCACTTGATGCTCTGGCATCAAACCCTGCGTTGTTGAGGGTTTGCATGCCCATTCTGTCTGCTTCTTGTTCGGCAGAACGGCTATGTGTCAGCTGACTGAAAGCTGATTGTGTTTGGCTGGCTGAAATAATAGCCATACCGGCATCAGGGGCTACAACCGCGGCTAAAATACCAGCAATCATGCCTGCAATGGTAAGCCCGCTATTATCTTGTTGCTGCTGAATGCGCCTTGCTAAGTGGCGCTGGGTGACGTGTGCAATTTCATGGCCAAGAACCGATGCAAATTGACTCTCGTTATCGGCTTGGGCTATTAATCCGGTGTGTACACCAACATGGCCGCCATAAAATGCAAATGCATTGATTTCGGGATTATTTAACCAAAAGAATGAAAACCCAAAACGCACATCATTGGCGTTAGCAACTAACTTTCTACCTAAGGTTGTTAGGTATTCATCAAGCACCGGATCGTTAATCAAAGGCGATGAGCCTCTGATCTGCATCATCATCACTTCACCAATCGCTTTTTCTTTTTCAATTGGCAATGCTTGTAAGGCTGAAGTGCCTAAGTCGGGCAGTTGAAGATTGGTTTGTGCCTTTAACGGCTCACTTATCAGTAGGCTAAATGTAAGCGCTGCACTGCATAAAGTGATAAAGGCTGATTTTAGCTGCATTATATTCCTTGTTTATTTTTTATCAGGGGCACTAGCACTTGAAAGATCATCTGTGTATAAACGGCTGTCCTTTTCACATAGTTGATAAAACGCCTTTATTGTGACCCCATCAACCTTAACAATGTTCAATTGAGTTTGTAAAAAAGCAATAATTTTATGAACCACTTTGTGAGAATGTAATATAAGCGCTTTATCTGCCTCATCGCCTTGGTCTAAGTAAAAGCCAATGAATTTATGTAACTGATTAATGCGAATAACGGTTTTCATCGTCAATGGATCCCATAACCTAAACTCCATTGATTCATCATGTCGTGCGTACCTATCGATGGCGGTATCATTAGAAAAAGGGAAGGCTTGTAATTCAAAACCACGCTCGGTAAACACTTGATGCAGTGAAATTCGTGGTTTGTTATTGCTTTCTTTTTCATAAAGCTCGTTGGGGTCTATTCCCAGCGCTTCTAAATTCCAATTGCGTTTGTCGATAATACGCTTAATGGCATTATCAAATCCGTGATCTAAAATACTTTCACATTCACTTACCGACGAAGCCACTAAATGATAAAAATGCGGCAGCTCCCCCCAATTAATTTGCTTTTTAAACCAATTAATTTCTTTGAGAGTTGGATTGCTAGGCAATTGCGCTTTATTATGCGAATTAGGCATTAACGTATCCTGATAGCTAACGATGCTATAAGGATAAACCATTGCAGAGGTTGTTTTAAGAAAAAGTTAAATTTAACTGCGGTTAATCTCAATTGGCCCTGTTATAGGACTTATTATTAATGTGAATAGGTAGCGAAACGAGTATGCTAGAGCTAAATTTACGCACTTATAAATGCCCACAGCAATTTATTCAGTTTAAATTAGGGCTGCGTGATGCAATATCGTTAAAACAAGCAATTACCTTTAATATCTCACAAGAACAAAACACTGATGATATTGAACGATATTTGCAAAAAAAAGCGTATTATTACAAGTTAAATAAACAACAGGGGTTGTTATTAGTGGAGCCGTTACGTGTTTGAATATGTAAAAGCATGGTATGAAAAAAAGTTTTCTGATCCTGATTCAGTCACTTTACTTTTTTTATTGTTGGCACTGGTTGCCATGTTGTACTTTTTTGGCCCATTAATTGTGCCTGTGTTAGTGGCACTGATCATAGCTTATTTATTAGATTGGCCTGTGGTTCACTTAGAACGGTTTGGCCTTAAGCGTTTTACTGCCACCAGCATAGTAATGCTGATATTTATTGGCATTATGCTCACTTTAATATTGGTTATAGGCCCTGTGCTTTGGCAGCAAAGCAGTAACTTAGTCCAAGAAACACCGCATATGGTTGAACAAGGTAAATCGTTTTTACTCGATCTGCCTGATAAATACCCCAGCCTTATTAGCGCAGAGCAAGTACAATCGATTGTAGTAACCGTTGAAACCAAAGTTCTCGACTTTGGCCAAGTGGTATTGTCTGCGTCGCTTAATTCATTAAAAGACGCTGTAGCATGGTTAATTTACCTTATTTTGGTACCGCTACTGGTGTTTTTTATGCTCAAAGATAAAGTAGAGCTCAGTGCCAGCATTGCTAAAATGATCCCACGCCAACGCCGCTTAATTTTACAAGTGTGGCATGAAATGAATCAGCAAATAATGAATTATATTCGTGGCAAAGTATTTGAAATTTTAATTGTTGGTTCTGTGTCGTTTATTGCTTTTACCATACTGGACTTACGGTACGCCGCGCTTTTAGGCGTTCTCGTAGGCTTTTCGGTGCTTATTCCGTTTGTGGGCGCAGCGTTAGTAACTATACCAGTGGCCGCAGTAGCGCTGTTTCAGTTTGGTTTAGAAACTCAATTTTGGACCGTTTTAATTATATACGGCATTATTCAAGCGCTCGATGGCAACGTATTGGTGCCTTTATTGTTCTCTGAAGCGGTTGATTTAAATCCGGTATTTATTATTGTTGCGGTGCTATTTTTTGGTGGGCTATGGGGTTTTTGGGGAGTGTTTTTTGCCATTCCATTAGCATCATTAGTCAAAGCACTTATTAATGCTTGGTCATCCAAACACGAAGAACTCGCGCAAGAGCTCGGTCACTAAAAGGTATAGTAAACGCACTTTAATTACGAAAGATTATTATTCATTCCTGTCAAAACTATGTACTATTGGGAATAAGATATATTTTTTAGTAATAAGGTGCGTTTTTAATGTCAGAGTTTTTATTGCCAGATGAACCCAAAGCTCAAGTTTATCTCGATGCAAATGCGACCACACCTGTATTGCCCTGTATTGCAGAGGTGGTGTGCCATGCTATGCAAATTTGTTTTGGTAATCCCTCAAGTCCTCATATAACCGGCATTCAAGCCAAACACTTATTAGAACAAACTAGGCAAAAAGCCCGTACCGTCATTGGCGCGCAGCAAGGTGATATTTTATTCACCTCCGGTGCCACTGAGGGGATTCAAACCGCCATCGTATCGACGCTCATTAATGCAAAACACCATACAAAGCCAAACCCCGTTTTATTGTATGGGGCAACCGAACATAAAGCGGTGCCTAATACGCTAAAGCATTGGAATACAGTGCTTGAGATTAACGCTGATATTATTGCTATTCCGGTTAATCGTGATGGTATTTTAGATTTAGACTTTATTGCTCAGCATATTGATGACGCTTTGATGATTTGCACGATGGCCGTTAATAATGAAACCGGTGTTTACCAAGATCTAAGCGCCATAGAAAAGGTGATTCGTAGTCGTAATAGCCAAGTCACTTGGATGGTTGATTGTGTACAAGCGCTTGGCAAACAACAGCTAAACCTAAGTGAAACAACGATTGATTATGCGCCTTTTTCAGGGCATAAACTTTATGCACCTAAAGGCATAGGTTTATTGTATATTCGTCAAGGCAGCCCATACACGCCTTTTATAGCCGGTGGCGGCCAAGAAAGTGGCATGCGCTCTGGTACAGAAAACCTGCCTGGTATAGCTGGGCTCAATAAGCTGTTTAGTTTGCTGCTAGATAAACAAGACGAGACTTTTAAATCAATAGATGTACTTAACTTGTATCGAGATAAACTGCATAGCGCCTTAGTTGATACTTTTGGAAGTATTACCTTTAATCATGACTTTGCCTGCTCTGTGCCCACAACGCTTAATTTTGCAGTTAACGATTTAACCAGTAAAGAAGTTATTGATTTGTTTGACGCTGCAGGTATTAGGGTCAGCGGCGGCTCTGCATGCAGCACGGGAGCTACGCAGAGCTTTGTGCTTGATGCGATGGGAGCCTCACAGTGGCAAAGTGAAAACGCTATTCGTTTGTCATTTGGCCCTGCTGCTACGATGGCGCAAATAGATGATGCATGTGAACAAATTAGAGCGCTTAAAACGGTATTACAAGCTAACTGTTTAGTGATTTCTGATAGCAGTTTTCCTTTGCAAGAAGTATGTGCTTTAGGGCTTACCCAATTTAGACACCAAGGTGCATGTAGTTGGTTGTATGTAACAGATGATCAACATGCATTTATTATCGATCCGATTATTGAACTGATCCCTCGCTTTGAAAAAATAGTAACTACGCAAAATTTAACTATTACCGCTATTTTAAATACGCATGAGCATCAAGAACGTCACTGCGCACTTGATTTAATGCGCAGCGCACTTAAAGAATACTTAGTCGCTGGAGAGGTTGATAAATTAGGCTGGCCAACGAATAGCGACACATTGCAATTAACCACTCACGTACTCGAAAAGCTAGCCACACCAGGGCATAGCCAAGATAGCGTGAGTTATTTATTAAAAGCGAATAATGGAGATGTTCAGTATTGCTTTTGCGGTGATTTAATTTTACCTGCAGGGCTTGGAAATACCGCGCTTGATGGCGGGGATGCAATGAAAATGGCGCATTCCTTGACGATGTTAGCAGCAGAGCTGAATCCGCAAAGTGTGGTGTGTTCAGGGCATGATTACCAACAGTGCTTTGCAATGAACTGGGCTGTTCAACAGCAGCAAACGCCATTATTACAAACCTTAATTAAAGGTGATATTGATGACGCTGAATTTGCCGCACAAAAACAGCAAGCAGATTTACAACAGCACACACAAGCTAACACGCTCTGTGGTTATGTTAATGCTAAGCCTGCTGTAGAAACTTCGCAATTAAGTTTTAACCAAGCAAAAGAAATACTGGTAAAGGGCAATGCGTATTTAATTGATACCCGAGAACCTTATGAACATGGCGCTAATAATTTAAGCGTATTGCTAAACGTACCCATAGCTAAAACCTTAAATATTCCTTTAAGTCGAATGGCTCATGCACTTACGCAAGGCCAATTGGACAAAAACAACCAGTATATTTTGGTGTGTCGCAGTGGTAACCGTTCAAAAATTGCGGCAGCAAATTTGACTGAGCTTGGTTACAGCAGTGTTTATAACTTATCAGGTGGTTTAGCGTTAACCGGTTAATTGTTTTTTTAGAGGAAAGGCCGACATTTGTCGGCCTTTTTTTTGCTCGCTTTAATTTGGATCAGTTAGAAATTAATAAAATCTTCATTAAAGAGAGGGGCTGATCAGTTGTTAAATTCAATTTTTAATTTTATGATACCGGTGTCAAAAGCAAAAAATTGCGCTATTATCTGCATCAAAGCTTATAAAAATAACGCAAATTAGACTTTTTAAGCTATAATATTGGGCTTTGCTTTTTACAAAATTCGGTTGTTTTACGTCGTAAGAAATTAAATAAAGCGCTTTAAATCAATAGATTAATAAATTAGGGGATGTTTACATGGCGAGCCGTTCTGAGTTAGTAAGTTGGCAAGCACTAGAAAATAGTGCACAAAAGATGGCACAAACACATCTGAAAACTTTATTTGCACAAGACGATTCTCGTTTTTCTCAATTTTCTACTCACATTCCCGGTGTATTGTTTGATTATTCAAAACAACGTATTGATGAGAAAGTTTTCGCTCAATTAATCTCATTAGCTAAAGAGTGTGATATTGAAGCGTGGCGTGAAAAAATGTTTGCCGGTGAGAAAATAAATATCACCGAAGACCGTGCCGTATTGCATACCGCACTTAGAAATCGCGCCCATACACCGCTTATTGTTGACGGTGAAAATATTACTGAGGCGGTCGATAGCGAACTTGCTAAAATTAAAACCTTTGTTGAAAAAGTACGCAGCGGGCAGTGGTTAGGTTACACCGGTAAAGCGGTGAAAGATGTAGTGAGTATTGGAGTAGGGGGGTCAAACCTAGGCCCTCAAACGGCGACTGAAGCACTTAAAGCAGTGGTTGATAAGCCGTTAAACGTTCATTATGTTTCTAATGCTGATGGCGTACAAATTGCGTCAGTATTGAATAAAGTTGACCCTGAAACAACGTTATTTGTTATTTCGTCAAAAACCTTTACTACCTCAGAAACCATGACCAACTCAAAAACAGCGGTTGATTGGTTTTTAAATAGCGCCAAAGATAAAAGCGCCATAGCAAAGCATTTTGTGGCAGTAAGCACCAATTTAGAAAAAACCGCGGCATTTGGTATTAGTGACGAAAACGTATTTACTATGTGGGATTGGGTTGGGGGTCGTTTTTCACTTTGGAGTGCCATTGGTTTACCTATTGCACTTTATGCCGGCTTTGAAGCATTTGAAGCTATTTTAGAAGGGGCGTTTGAAGTTGACGAGCACTTTAAGTCGGCACCGCTTGAGCAGAATATTCCTTTAATTATGGCGTTGTTGAGTGTATGGAATACCAGCTTTTTAGGATTTGATTCGCAAGCTATTTTACCTTACGACCAAGCATTACATATGTTGCCTGCGTATTTACAACAGGGTGAAATGGAAAGTAACGGTAAGCACGTCACTTTTGATGGGCAAACCGTACCTTACACTACCGTGCCTATTATTTGGGGCATGACGGGAATAAATGGCCAGCATGCGTTTTATCAATGTTTGCACCAAGGCAATGTAATTGTCCCTGCGGACTTTATTGGCTCTGTAAAACCACAGGTTAGCGTTGATAAGCATCACAATATTTTATTATCGAACTTTTTTGCACAAACCGAAGCATTAATGAACGGGGTAGATGCGCAGCAGATAACCGCTGATTTAGCAGCCAAAGGCAAAACGCCTGCGCAAATTGAAATGCTACTAAAGCATAAAATTCATCAAGGAAACCGCCCAACAACGTCTATATTATTAGACACGGTTGATGCAAAAGCGGTGGGTCGTTTAATTGCACTGTATGAACATAAGATTTTTTGCCACGGTATTCTTTTACAAATATGTTCATTTGATCAGTGGGGCGTTGAGCTTGGTAAAGGTTTAGCCTCTAAAATTGAAGCTGAATTAACCGACGATAACGTGGTTAATGAGCACGACAGCTCAACACAGGGCTTGATGGCGTACTACAAACAACACCGTACGCAGTAACACATTTACTTATTGCACAATAAGTAACCAAATACCTTTGAACGGGTAGCGCTGGAGTCCTAGGGCCTGTATTTTTGTGAGAGGAATTACAGTGTCCCTAGACCCATTTTTTATGGCGCATATAACGAACAACATTAGTAGGCTTTGTGCTAAGGCCTGCATATCCAGATAATAAACCGCTATAACTGATTACCAATACGGTAGTGGCAGGTAGCATAAACGTAGAGAGTAACTATGCTTAATCCTTTTGATATTATAATTTTTGGGGGCGGTGGTGATCTTGCGTTACGCAAATTACTTCCTGCAATGTATCGAGCATATCAAGAAGGTAACTTACCGCAAGGCTCACGTATTTTGCCTACCGTGCGCGAACAAAGTAAATGTGATGAATACATTGATACCGCACACAAAGCATTACAAGAATTTTTAAGCGAAGGCGAGTATAACGCTAAGGATTGGAAATCGTTCTCAGCGTTTTTAGTGCCTGTAGTGAGTAATGTTACCGAAGCGGATGATAACTGGGATGTACTGAAAAAGATTCTTGATGAAGACGACAGCGATAAATCTCGTGTGTTTTACTTATCTCTTCCGCCAGCTGTGTATGGCACTTGTTGTGAAATTCTATCTACTAAAAAATTAATAACAGCCAATTCACGTGTTGTTGTAGAAAAACCAATTGGCTATTGTGGCGAGTCTGCAGAAGTTATTAATGCGAAAATTGCACAGTACTTCGACGAAGATCAAATCTTCCGTATTGATCACTATCTAGGTAAAGAAACCGTTCAAAACTTAATGGCATTGCGTTTTTCAAATTCATTATTTGAAAACATGTGGGATGCTAAATCGATTGATAACATCCAAATTAGCTTATCAGAAACGGTAGGGCTTGAGAGCCGCGCTGGTTTTTATGATAAAGCCGGTGCTTTGCGTGACATGGTGCAAAACCACTTGTTACAGCTACTTTGCTTAGTCGCAATGGAGTCACCGCATAAACTTAAAGCCAATAGTATTCGCAATGAAAAGTTAAAAGTATTAGAAGCATTACGCCCATTAGAGGGCAGCGATGTTGATGACAATATTATTCGTGGGCAATACGTACCGGGTGATTTAAACGGTAAAATAGTCCCAGGTTACTTAGAAGAGCTAAACGAAGGGGCAAGTAAAACTGAAACCTTCGTGGCTATTCGTGCGCACATTGATAATTGGCGTTGGGCGGGTGTGCCTTTTTACCTGCGTACCGGTAAACGTATGGCAAAGCGCTGCGCTGAAATTGTGGTTGAATATAAAAAAGTATCTCATAACGTGTATGAGGACAGCGTAGGTAATATCGAGCCAAACCGTTTGGTGATCCGTTTACAACCACAAGAAAGCATTCAATTAACGCTGATGTCGAAGCGTTTAGATAATTTAGACATGCAACTTGAACCTGTAACGATGAACATTGAGCTGTCGCAAGCATATAGTAATGGCTTTCACTCAGATGCTTACAAACGTTTAATGCTTGATGCTGCAGCGAATAATCCATCATTATTTATTCATCGTGATGAAGTACGCCAAGCATGGAAGTGGATTGATCCAATAATTGAACGTTGGCAAGAAAAAGGTAAACCAGCACTGTATAGAGCCGGTAGTTGGGGCCCTGAAGATGCAGATGAATTATTAGCAGAGAATAATCATGTTTGGTTTAATACTGGCGATAAGGCATAAGTGATGGCAACAATAGTAGAAAAGTTTTTTGACGATAAAGCTGCGCTGACTGATGAATTATCTCAGTCGTTAGAGCATGCTTTACGTGATGGTATTGAACGTGATGGCCGTGCAGTATTAATGGTTTCAGGCGGTTCATCGCCAGAGCCGGCTTATAAACATTTATCGACCCTTGATTTAAATTGGGCAAACATTGATGTTGCTATGGTTGATGAGCGCTGGGTTGAGGCAAGTCATGAAAAGAGTAATGAAGCATTCATCAAGCGTACTTTGTTACAAAACCATGGTGCAGCGGCTAATTTTATTAGCATGAAAAATACAGCAGCCACTGCAGAGCAAGGGGTAGATGCCTGTGAAGCGCAGTTTCAAGCATTAAAACGTCCTTTTGATGTGACTATTTTAGGCATGGGCCCAGATGGCCACACCGCGTCATTATTCCCACATGCACAAGGCCTGAAAAACGGCCTAGATTCAAGCCAACTTGTGTGCGCTATCAACGCGATACAAAGTGACGTAACAGGCAGTATTACTGAGCGCATGAGCTTAACGTTAAATGCGATTGCACAATCTAAAGTAGTTAAATTGCTAATTAGTGGCGATGAAAAGTTGGCTGTTTATAAACAAGCTTTAGCGGGGGGCGATGTGAATGACATGCCGTTACGTGCGGTATTAAATCACCCTGAGATCAACATTGAAGTGTATTGGGCGCCCTAATTTTAATATAAATTAGATGTGCGCTAAACCTCTTTGTATTGATGGTTTAATGAAAGGTCAGTCGCTTTTGCTACTGACCTTTTTTATTGCTGATCTGTTTTACTCTTTGCTGAATTATAAAAAGCAGCGCAGAGATAAAGATGAAATGCTGAGTATTGCCTCCACAATTAGCAGTATAAAATAGGCTTTTATACCGATTGTAAATACTGAATAAATTTTACTTATAGCCAAAAAATCAAATGGTTATATTTATTAAACACTAACTCACAAGCATGTTTTACGGTTTGAAAATTCCTACTCACCACGTCGTTTTAAACAAAATCAATTTAAAAATGCTTCAAGTACATGCTGGAAATGTGAACGAATTAAAATAATTTAATTCGGCTTTTTCATGCAATAATTAATTTCTTTAAAATCATTTGCTTAATGTTGAATTAGCTGTTTTTCATACAAAAGAGCGGAAAAATGTAGCAAAATTGTAATTTTGCATGTATGGTTTGTTACTACTATGACAGCGCTGTCATGGCGGTAGGCAAAATGATAAACAAAAACCAACAAAATGATTCAAGGGGAATCCTGTGTTAGCTAAAAATTTTAAAAAAAGCTTATTAGCAGTAAATATCGGCTTAGTAATGGGAGCCGGGTTCACTGGTGCTGCATTCGCAGCCGATGAAACTAAAGTTCAAGAAGATGTTGAAGTAATCCAAGTTACGGGTATTCGCGCTTCAAATAAAGAAAACTTAAACGGCAAGCGTTTTTCAAATGCCGTTGTTGATGTTGTAACAGCTGAAGACGTTGGTAAGTTTCCTGATGGCGATGTAGGTGAATCTCTTGGTCGTATTTCTGGTGTCAGTGTATCTCGTCAATTTGGACAGGGTCAGCAAGTATCTATCCGTGGTGCATCAGCACAATTAACACGCACATTACTTGACGGTCATACTGTTGCCTCAACTAGCTGGTTCGATCAACAAGCGGTCGATCGTAGCTTTAATTATTCATTACTACCTTCTGAATTAGTAGGTGGCTTAGAAGTTTATAAATCATCTCAAGCTAATCTAGTTGAAGGTGGTATCGGCGGTACTGTAATTGTTAAAACTCGTAAACCGCTAGATTTAGATGCAAACACTGTATTTGCTAGTGTTAAAGCTGATTACGGTACAGTATCTGAAGAGACAGATCCTGAGCTTTCAGGCTTGTACAGCTGGAAAAATGATGGTGAAACATTTGGTATCTTAGCTGCGGGTTCATTATCAGAAGTAGATTATCAACGTAACGGTATTGAATCGTCAGGTGGTTGGAGTGGCGGTATGGCACCCACAACCTTCCAGCAAGCTCGTGAGCGTACTGCGTATAACGTAGCTATGCAATATCAGCCATCAGATTCGCTAGTTTTAGGTCTAACTTATACAAGTTTAGAGCTAGATGCTAACAATGCTAACTCGCAAATCATTATATTCCCAGGTGATGGTTCATGTGAACAAACGAACGCCTCAGGTAACTGTGTTTCGCGTAATATCGACGGCAATGGCACGGCTTTTTTCCAAACATGGGCGCGTAAAGCAAGCATGAAGTCTGATACTATTGACTTAGATTGGAAATATGACTCAGAGTTATTCACCTTTAAAGGTCGTGTAGGTAAAACAAGCGCAGACAGTGATGTAACAACGGCAAACTATGGTATGTTTGCAAATAACAATAGCGACTTAAATGGGTCTATTGATATGACTGGCGACGTGACTAGATTTAATTTAGCTAACCAATCATACGATGCTAGCATTTTACCTGATACCATCAGCCCACAAACTTGGGCGCCTGAATACAACCCTGATTCAGATGAAGAAAGTTACTTAAATTTAGACTTTGAAATTCCTGTTGAGCTTGGTGTTATTACCGCAATTAAAACGGGCTTAAGATATGCCGATCACAAAGTTGTACAAGATGGTAATGCAGCCAATGTGAATGCCGATTTAGTACCTGTACGTAATGCTAATGAATACTACCCAGGTACCGTGACTGCCGGTGGTGGTTTTGTAATACCTGAACCTGATATGGATCTAATGATTGCTGATTCATTAGCAATGACAGAAGGTTATACAGCACGTCCACAAGCATACGGCACCATAGAAGAAGAAAACTTTGCTTTATATGCGATGGCTGATTTTGACACCGGTGGTATTCGCGGTAATTTAGGTGTTCGTTACATATCAACTGATATTTCGTCAGATTACTATGATTTAAGTGATGAAGGTGTTTACGACTCGACGTTATCTACAGACAAAGCCGATTACAGTGAGTTCTTACCAAGCTTAAACGTGGTTATGGATTTAGCTGACGACTTAATCTTACGTACCTCAGCAGCACAAGTTATCTCTCGCCCTAATTACGCAGATTTATTTGCAACGCGTAATCTAGCGGGTTATACAGATAACCGTCCTTTAAATGAAGTGTTAAATACGGGTAATGTAGGTTTAAGTCCATTTAAAGCGTTCCAAGCAGACATTGGTGTTGAATGGTATTTTGATGACGATGCTATGTTAAGCGTCACTTACTTCACTAAAGAAGTAAGCTCATTTATTTCTACCCAACAACAAACAAACCAACAAATTGGTATCGACATCCCAGTTTATACGACTAACCCAGATGCCGGCGAGCCACCGTGTGGTGCTCAGCAATATGACTGTTGGACAGTAAGCTCATCAACAAATGGTACGGGTGGTTCAATCGAAGGTATTGAGTTCCAAATTCAAGATTCATTCGATAACGGCTTTGGTTATTCATTTAACTACACCTATTCAGATGCGAAAGCACCAGCAGAGAATTACCCAGACCGTGTTGGGGTATTCTCTGATTCATCTAAAAACAGCTATAACGTAGTTGGTTTTTATGAAAATGATGATTTCTCTGCCCGTTTAGCATATAACTGGCGTTCAGAGTTTATTATTCGTGAAGCACCAGGTTGGTACGGTAACCGCGAACATCAAGACTACGGACAGCTAGATTTCAGTGCAACATACTCTGTAACTGATTACTTAGATGTTACTTTCGAAGGGATTAACCTAACAGAGGAAGACAGCGTTCAGTTGGGTAACAATGATGCATCTACCTCATTACCAAACCCTGATTTACTGAATGACTTCCCAGTGTGGAGTTTTGAAGGTGAAGCACGTTACAAGCTTGGTGTAACAATGCGTTTTTAATACGCTAAATGAGTAAAAATAACCTAGGCCCAGCATTGCTGGGCTTTTTTACGAGGTTAAACTTTATTGGTGATTTATGGATATAAAAAAAGTTGCAATTGTAGGTGGTGGAACAGCCGGTTGGTTAGCTGCAAACCACATTGGCAAAGAGATGCTCAATCGTAAAGGTATATCTGTTACTTTAATAGAGTCCCCAGATATACCGCCAATTGGTGTCGGTGAAGGCACAGTCCCCGATATTAGGAATACCCTAAAAAGCTTTGGTATTCGTGAAGATGAATTTATTAGGCAATGTGATGCAACGTTCAAGCAGTCAATAAAGTTTATTAACTGGATGGATAAGAAAAAACATGGCGAAGGCAACTTTTTTCATCATTTATTTGATGTGCCAAGCCCTTATGATGCCAAGCATTTAACTTCTTATTGGTTAAATAACAAAGAGAAAAGTCAAAGTTATGCGCAGGGCTTATCTTCTCAGCATGTTATTTGTGAGGCAGGCTTAGCACCTAAAAATATCACTAATGCTCAATATGAAGGGGAGTTGGCTTACGCGTATCATTTTAATGCAGGCAAGTTTGCGCAACTACTTGCTTGTAATGCAAAAGAAAAATTTTCTGTAGAGCATATACACACCCATGTTACACAGGTAAAGCTTGGCGATGACGGCGCTATTGCTGCACTTATTACAGATAACAATGAAGAGCTTGAGTTTGACTTTTATATTGACTGCTCAGGCTTTGAATCTTTACTTATGAGTAAAGCGTTAAAGGTTCCTTTTGTTGATGTATCTGAGAGTTTATTAATTAACAGCGCATTAGTGGTGCAAGTACCAACCAAAGCCGATGATGCTATTCCTCCTTATACACTTGCCACCGCTCATCAAACTGGCTGGATTTGGGATATTGCGCTCACCAATAGGCGTGGAGTCGGTTTTGTTTATTCAGATAACCATATGACGGATGAACAGGCACATGAAAAACTTGACCGTTATTTAGGTGACAGTAAGCAAGATCTTACCTACAGAAAAATACCAATGCGGGTCGGTTACCGGAAAAAGTTTTGGCATAAAAATTGTATTGCCCTTGGCTTAGCGCAAGGCTTTTTAGAACCATTAGAGGCAACGTCAATATTATTAACTGACTTTTCAGCTAAATTTTTAACGTTGCGCTTCCCATCATCAACAACGCAGCTAGAGCAATTAGAAGAGCGTTTTAATCATGCTATGGGGTATGCATGGGAGCGGGTGATTGATTTTATTAAACTTCACTACTGTATATCAGACCGCACTGATTCAGCTTTTTGGATAGCAAATAAAAACCAAGACACTATTTCCACGTCATTAAAAGAAAAACTTAATTTGTGGAAAGAGTTTACCCCAGTCAGAGATGATTTTTTTAGTCAGTTTGAAGTGTTTTATCTAGAGAACTTCTTATTTGTACTTTATGGAATGAATTACAATACTAAGGCGTCTAACAGCCCCGATAAAGAACAGGCACACTGTTTAGCGCGTTTAAAACAAAGAGCTGAGATTGATCACTATTTAATAAATAAGCTTTCTGATCACAGAGCGCTTTTAAATAAAATTAAACAGTATGGGCTTCAGTCAATCTAACCTTATCTTACACTTGCAAAAGAGGCTATCGACAGACGGCCTTTTTTAGCATCGGCTAAGCAGCTTTGCTCAGAGTAAATATTTGCACTGTGTAATAAGTTACCTTGGTAAATAACAAGGCGATTAAATTTAGCATCTATTTTAAATACCTGCTCAAATAAGCTAGTGGTACCCGCTAAATAGCCTTGATGTTCATCAGGGTTATTTTTAACATCGTTAACTATATCTGCCAATAGTGGTTTGTGTTGCTCTTTAAATTCAATAATGTTTTGCGGTATGTATTTATAAATACTGGTGCCACCGAGTTCCTCACCAGATAAATAATGCACAAACGCATAGTCTCTTTCATCACATGAATCGATATGGGGCACTTTTTGATCGACAATTAAATTAGCCGGTTTACATGAAACTAATGAAAGCAAACTTTTATGAAGAATAGACTCGTGGTAGTTTTTGTTTTCTATTTTAGGCAGTATTTCATTTTGAAAAAATGCGTGCAGCAACCTCAAGTACGGTTGTGGCATATTATCGCGGATCCCCGGATAAAAGGAATTATCTGAAAACATAGGATTAAAGTAAGCTATGTTATGGGCAAAATTCATTACACTACTTGTATCTAAAAGAAAATCATCAACAACGTAAGCGTATACCTGTGTGCCAGGGATCATCAACTTTTCAATTTTTAACTGTGGATTTATGGTTAAATTTTTCATTTTTAAGGTCTAATTTTTGATGAGAATATTTAAGTGTAAACATCTTACCTCGCTGTAAAATTAATATATCACCTCTGACAACGCTGTCAAAGCTATCAGCGAGTGTATTTAATGGCTAATAGACCAGTGAACGTTGGCAAAAGTAACGTTTTTTATATATTTGTCTAAATAATCAGCGATAATGTTTTTGTTAATTAATAACGTACAAAATGACACAAAATTTTCACTTCCTTTTTGTCACCAAAACCATTAGCCTTAGGCCACTAATAGTAATAAATCAAATTAATAAATAACGGAGCAGTAACATGGCGGAGCAACAAGTACAGCCTTTACACAACGAAAAACATGCCAACACTAAAATTAAAAATGGCATCAATATCGAATTTATGAAAACTCAACACTTAGTGCCAGTTGTAGCACACGAGTTTGCGCGTATCGCCAATGAGTTTCCAATGTCTTTTGTTAAAAATAACGAAACAGGTACTTTTCAAGCGGTTGCTATGTTTGGCCTAGAGCCTGGCGAAAACTTATTTGTTGATGGCGACAAATGGACAGCAGCATTTGCACCTATGGCAACAACGCGTTACCCATTAGGTTTAGTAAAGCACCCTGAGCAAGATCAATTTGGTATTGTAATTGACGAAGCGAGCTCATTAGTTGGTGAAGAAGAGGGTAATGCATTATTCGAAAACGGTGAAGAAACTGATTACCTTAAGCGTCGTAAAGAAGCGTTAGTATCGTTCATTGAGTTTTCACAAGTCACTGATGCGTTTACTAAATTCCTTGCTGATAAAGAATTACTAGTAGCACAAACGCTAACGGTTGATATTAAAGGCGAGAAAAAAGACATCAACGGTATTTACCTTATCGATGAGAAAAAACTAAATGAGCTAAGCGATGCAGACTTTCTAGAGCTTCGTAAACGCGGTTATTTAGCACCTATCTATTCTTTCTTAACGTCTACTCACCAAGTAGCACGTTTAGCACGTTTAAAAGCGCAACAAGCGTAATTTTTAAACAGAATTCAAAAAGCGCCTCAGGGCGCTTTTTTTATGCCATTAAACTCAGTTCACTTGAAAAACCCCACGTAACCATTCACATTAGTTTTAATCTTAACTAACAAAAGAACGCACAATGAAAAAATCACTATTACTAGGACTGCTTTGCGGTAGTTTAATGAGTGTGAGCTCATCTGCATTGAGTGCGAGCACGCCGTTTGCCATTGCGATTCATGGCGGGGCAGGCACAATCGAAAAAAGTAAATTTACACCTGCTCAAGAGCAAGCTTACCGCGATAAATTAGCTCAAGCTGTTGAGACTGGGTATAAGGTACTTGAACAAGGCGGAGAAAGCCTTGATGCAGTCACAGCAGCCATTGAAGTGTTAGAGCAATCGCCTTATTTTAACGCCGGACGCGGCGCGGTATACACCTATGATGGTAGCCATGAGTTAGATGCCTCTATTATGGATGGTCGTAACCGCCAAGCTGGAGCGGTTTCGGGCATTAAGCATATAGAAAGTCCAATTAAACTTGCCCGTTTAGTGATGGAAAAATCAGTGCATGTGATGTTAAGTGGCCAAGGTGCAGAAGAGTTTGCTAAAGAGCAAGGAGTTAGCTTAGTAGAGAATAATATATTTGATACAAAGCATCGCTATGAAGCTTTATTAAAAGCAAAGGAAAAACTAGAGGCGAGCAAAAGCACCAATAAAGATTATCAAGCAGCGCACAAGGCGTTACCCGCTAATTATAAAATGGGGACTGTGGGTGCGGTTGCACTGGATAAACAAGGTAATTTAGCCGCGGGTACGTCAACTGGCGGAATGACCGCAAAACGTTTTGGCCGTATTGGTGATGCACCAGTTATTGGCGCGGGTACCTTTGCAGAAAACGCCTCGTGTGCAGTATCGGCAACCGGCCATGGCGAATATTTTATTCGTTATAATGTGGCAAGCGATATTTGCGCACGAGTAAAATATCAAGGTAAAACCATTGCTCAAGCCGGGGATGAAGTAATAAATGGGGTGCTTAAACCGATTGGCGGCACAGGCGGTGTTATTATTGTTGATACAAAAGGCAATATTAGCCTGCCGTTTAACACCACAGGCATGTACCGTGCGAGTAAATCGAATACGCAAGCGACTTATGTAGGTATTTTTAGCGACGAATAAGCGTTTTTCTTTAGTGGCTGGAGGTTTATATAATAATCCGCTGATTGTTATGTCCTTTACAGGATTAACCCCAGCCATTTAATTTGCTACAATCGGGACTCTTTGACTAATTTTTATAAGGTATGCAGGTGGTAAACCTAGGTCAGTTGTTTGGCGAGCTAAAAACGTGCTTAAAAAAAGATCAATTCAGTTTTAAAAAGCGCCTTCATGGCGTAAAAAAAATTACCGACGAGGCAAAACTTACCAGTGCGCTTGAAAAAATTACGGCTGATATCAGTCGCAGTCAATCGCTTCGCGAGCAGCGTTTAGCTGGGCTACCTAACGTTACTTATCCTGAGCAATTACCGGTCAGTCAAAAAAAAGACACCATTAAAGAAGCCATTGCTAATAATCAAGTGGTGATCATTGCTGGTGAAACCGGCTCAGGTAAAACCACACAAATTCCTAAAATGTGTTTAGAGTTAGGCCGCGGGGTTGATGGGTATATAGGCCATACTCAACCTAGACGTTTAGCTGCACGTAGCGTTGCCAATCGTATAGCAGAAGAAATGCAATGCGAGCTTGGTCAGCAAGTGGGTTTTAAAATTCGCTTTAGCGATCAGGTTTCTAATAACAGTTATATAAAACTGATGACCGACGGTATTCTATTAGCTGAAATACAACAAGACCGTTTTTTGAATCAATACGACACCATTATTATTGATGAAGCGCATGAGCGCAGTTTAAACATTGATTTTATTTTAGGTTACCTTAAAAATTTACTTCCTAAACGTCCTGACTTAAAAGTTATTATTACCTCAGCGACCATTGATCCAGAACGTTTTTCTAAGCACTTTGATGATGCGCCAATTATTGAAGTATCAGGCCGGACATTCCCTGTGGATGTACGCTATAACCCCATCAGTGATATCCAAAAAGAAGACATGGAAGCCGAAGGCGACCAGTTACAGGGGATTTTTGATGCGGTCGATGAACTTTGCGCTGAAGGCCCCGGTGATATTCTGATCTTTTTAAACGGTGAGCGAGAAATACGCGACACCGCCGATGCGCTAAGTAAGCGCAATTTAAAACACACCGATATATTACCTTTGTATTCAAGGCTATCGAACGCTGAGCAAAATCGTATTTTTGCGCCGCATTCGCGCCGCCACATTATTCTCTCAACCAACGTGGCTGAAACATCGCTAACGGTGCCAGGTATTCGTTATGTTATTGACCCGGGTACGGCGCGTATTAGTCGTTACAGTTACCGTACAAAGGTTCAACGTTTACCCATAGAGCCTATTTCGCAAGCCAGTGCTAATCAGCGAATGGGGCGTTGTGGACGTGTTGAAGCGGGTATTTGTATTCGCTTGTATTCAGAGGACGATTTTTTATCACGTCCTGAATTTACCGATCCTGAAATATTGCGTACTAACTTAGCGTCAGTTATTTTACAAATGCTGGCATTAGGGTTGGGTGATATGGCGCAATTTCCTTTTGTGCAAGCCCCAGATAGCCGCAACATTAACGATGGTTTAACACTGCTTGAAGAGTTAGAAGCGGTAAAAGAAGCTAAACGTCATCAAAAAACCAGTTTAACGCAATCTGGTCGAGAGCTGAGTCGTTTGCCAGTGGATCCGCGTTTAGCAAAAATGGTGCTGACTGCGCATAAGCTGGGTGCATTGCGTGAGGTGATTATTATTGTTGCTGCGCTCTCAATTCAAGACCCACGAGAACGACCACAAGAAAAACGCCAGGCAGCGAATGAAAAACACGGTCGCTTTGACGATCCAGACTCTGACTTTATCGCCTTTTTAAACTTGTGGAATTACCTCGAAGAGCAGCAAAGTGAGCTGACCAATAGCCAGTTTAGAAAGCTATGTCAAAAAGATTTTTTAGCGTATATGCGCATTCGTGAATGGCAAGACATCGTTTATCAAATCAGCACTGTGTGCAATGAAATGAAAATGAAAGCCACCACTAATGTTGCAGACAGCGAGCTTATTCACAAAGCACTGTTAAGTGGCATGCTCAGTCATATCGGTTTTAAAGACGAAAAGCAGCTGTATAAAGGCGCACGTAATAGCCAATTTCATATTTTTCCAGGATCTGGCTTGTTTAAAAAGAGCCCCAAGTGGATGATGTCGGCTGAATTGGTAGAAACCAGTAAACTCTATGCCCGTATTAATGCCAAAATAGATGTGAACTGGGTAGAACCGTTTGCTCAACATTTGGTAAAACGAAGCTATACAGAGCCACACTGGGAGAAAAAGCCCGGTGCAGTCATTGCCTTTGAGCAACAAACACTTTACGGCCTGCTTATCGTTAATAAACGCCGGTGTGTGTATAGCAAGATTGATCCTAAAGTAAGCCGCGAATTATTTATCCGCTCGGCGCTGGTTGAACAAGAGCTTGGATTAAATGAAGCATTTTTAGCGTATAACCGCGAATTAATTGAAGATATTCAAGTGCTCGAAAACAAGTCTCGTAGACGCGATATTTTAGTTGATGAGCAAACCTTGTTTGAGTTTTACGAGAAGAAAATACCCAGCGATATTAACAATCGTGCTGCGTTTATTAAGTGGTATAAAACACAAAAACAACAAGACAAACACTACCTGCACATGACGCGTGAAGAGCTCATGCAACATGGCGCCAGCAGCATTACCGAATTTGACTACCCAGATACATGGCAGCAAGATAATTTGATGCTGCCGCTTACCTATCACTTTGATCCAGGCCAAGCGGTTGATGGCGTTGCCGTACAAATACCCGTTGCACTGTTAAACCAAGTGCAAGAAAGTGGCTTTGATTGGCATATACCGGCATTTCGTCATGAGTTAATTTGTGGGTTAATTAAGTCATTACCAAAGTCATTGCGTCGTAACTTTGTTCCTGCGCCCAATTATGCCGATGCGGTGTTAGCGGCTATAGAGCCATTACAAGGCTCGTTAATCGACTCGCTAAGCAATCGATTACTACGTATGACCGGCGTCCGTGTAGACCCTGAGGCGTGGGATTTAACTGCGCTTGCTCCGCATTTAAGGCTACAATTTGAAGTGCGCGATGAACACGACAAGCTACTGGCACGTGGACTCGATTTAGCTAAACTTAAAGCGCAGCTACAAGGCAAGGTCACCGACACCTTATCTAAAGTCGCCGACAAAGGCATAGAAAAAACCGATTTAACGCAGTGGGATTTTGGAGAGTTACCAACATCCTATGTGAAAAAGCAAGGTCAGTACGAAATTAAAGCGTACCCTGCGCTGGTGGATAAAAAATCAACGGCGGCAGTGGAGTTATTCGATAACGAAATTAAAGCGCAATTAGCGCACCAGCAGGGGTTGCGTCGTTTAGTGTTATTAAACGTGCCATCACCCATTAAATACCTGCAGCAAAATTTACCAAACAAGGCTAAGCTAGGGTTGTACTTTAATCCTTTTGGTAAAATTGCCGATTTAATAGATGACTGCATTGCATCGGGTGTTGATAGCCTATTAGTTAAATATGGTGATATTCGTACAAGTGATGCATTTGAAGCGGTTAAAGAGCATATTCGCGGCGAATTAGGCGACACCGTAGTAGCAATTGCAACCCAAGTAGAACAAGTACTGAGTATTGCTCATGCGCTGCATAAAAAAATGAAAGGGCGAGTAGATTTAACCATGATCACTGCCCATGGCGATATTAAATCTCAGTTAGAATCGCTTATTTTTAAAGGTTTTGTGAGCCAGCATGGGGCGGATAAGCTCGGCGATTTAATTCGTTACTTAAAAGCGATTCAAAAACGACTAGAAAAGCTACCCGTCGACCCAAATCGTGATAGATTATGTGTGCTAGAGCTTGAAAAAGTGGCGCAAGAATATAAAAAACTGACGAATAAAACCCCTAAAGGAATGCCATTGCCTGACGATGTTGAGGCTATTTTTTGGATGCAGCAAGAATTACGCGTATCCTTATTTGCGCAAACCTTAGGTACACCTTATCCAATTTCAGCAAAACGTGTGTTAAATGCGATAAAAGAAATTGAATAATCCCTTTATTCGCTATTAAGCTAGGGTCTGTTGACCTTTGTGGATTAAAATTTGTTCAAACTAAGGGCGGTTTAATCGCGGCGCAAGGTTTGTAACCTAGTGGGCTAAGTAAAAACCACACCACATAGGCTCTGCCTTGCCTAAATACCAAACAGGCTACTGCAAATTCAACCTTGAACGGTCAACAGACCCTAAGGGACTAACTTGAGAAGGAAATGACATTGCTATGTCCTCATTACTAAAACACCAAGCGCGACAATTGTTAGTGGTTGATGATGAGTATTTCAATTTTGAAATACTCAAAGCAGGGTTAGCATCAACATTTGATTTAAGCTATGCTGATTCTGGTAAAAGTTGTTTAGCATCTGCCATTGCTAATCCGCCTGATATTATTTTGCTTGATGTATGTATGCCGGGGCTTGATGGTTATGATACCTGTCGCATACTTAAACATACGCCAGAGACAAAACACATTCCGGTGGTGATGATATCAGGACTTGAGTCAGAGCTTGAGCAACAAGCAGGCTTTGACTCAGGGTGTGATGCTTACGTTGTAAAACCTTTTTCTATCGCCGTACTACGAGAAAAAATTAATAATATTGTGTAGAGGGAATTATGTTTACTGAAGATAAGCGAAACTACAGACGTATGCAGGTTAACACACCCGCTAAGTTAACCTCGATTGAGCCCGTCGCAGGACTAAGTTACACAGGCACCTGCCTTGACTTAAGTGCAACAGGGCTCTCCTTGCAGCTCGATGATTTATTAGAGCTTAACTCAATTTTATCGGTTGATATTGCATCAACCCATCCAAGCATTGCACCGTTAAAAGCCACTGCAAAGGTGATACGTGCCAGCACAGAAGAGGATGGCACGATAACCGCAGGGCTAGAAATTATTGAGTTTAACTAAAATTAGTGTTTAGTAAACCTTACAAATAAGGCCTTTAAGATAAAAGCCTTCAGGGTAGCTGCCCGCAATAGGGTGGTCAGCTGCTTGATTTAAGCGCTCCATGATCAGCAAATCTTTACCTGCATCAAGTGCTGCATCTGCAACCACTTTTTGAAACAAATTTTGTTCCATTAAACCAGAGCATGAGAAAGTAAGCAGTGTGCCGCCTGGTTTTAATATTTGCATCGCAATCATATTAATATCTTTGTAACCCCGACATGCCCCAGTTAACTGCGCTTTATTATCAGCAAATTTAGGCGGATCCATCACAATCGTATCAAACATCACGCCGTCTTCACGGTATTGGCGCAATAACTTAAATACATCTTGTTTTACAAAGTCGACTTTATTTAAATCAAGGTTGTTATGTTCAACATTGCGCTTTGCTGTATCAAGAGCTGGTTGTGAAACATCGACATTGGTTACATGCTTACAGCCACCACGCAGGGCATAAAGAGAAAACGTTCCCGTATAACTAAAGCAATTTAATACGGTTTTATCTTTTGAAAAACGCTCCAGTGCAGCACGGCTATCACGTTGATCTAAATAAAAGCCGGTTTTATGGCCTTCAAGAATATCAACTTCAATTTTTAAACCATTTTCTTCAATGATAACTGGCGCTGTGGGTTCATTACCCCAAAGCACTCCTTTAATTGGCTCCAAGCCTTCTTTAGTGCGCACATCTACATCTGAGCGCTCATAAATATTTGAGCCTGGGAAAATAGCCATTAATGCGCCAACAATTTCACCTTTGTGGCGCTCAGCACCGGCACTGAGTAACTGACAAACCAAGGTGTTATCAAATTTATCTATGGTAACACCCGGTAAATAATCGGATTCAGCGGCGCAAAGCCTAAAACCGGTCAGTCCACCTTCTTCAATCGCATGGCTGCGCGCCTCTAAAGCACGACGTAGGCGACGCTCGAAAAAATGTTGATCTATGACTTCTTTTTCATCAAAGCTCCATACACGCGCGCGAATTTGTGAATGCGGGCTGTAAGCCGCGGTGGCTAAAAACTTACCTTCACTGTCGTGTATGGTTACCGTGTCACCTAATCCAGGTTTACCTTTAATTTTTTTGATGGCTTTAGAAAATAACCAAGGGTGTTTTCTTTTTAATGATTTATCGCGACCAGCTTGCAGGTAAACGGCAGATGACATATGGCTTCTCTGTAGTAATAAATAAGCGCTGTATTTTAGTCAAGCCACGCGCAACATACAATGAATGTTTTGCAAGGGCCTTATAAATCGCGTTAAAGTAGCCAATATTAACTCGTTTAAATAGATTTTTGGAAATTCGGTGGACAATTCAGCTCTTAGCCCCTCATTACAGCAACTTAATCAGCAATGCAGAGAATTTATAACAGCGCTTATCCATGCTGATGTAGCCCATGATATTACCCATATTGAACGCGTTGTCCGTGTCGCAGTTAAATTATGCACTGCTGAAAAAGCCAATATGAATGTTGTTTTACCTGCTGCTTGGTTACATGATTGTGTTGCGGTGGCAAAAAATCATCCAGACAGAGCGAAAGCATCAACAATGGCAGCCGATAAAGCGATTAGTTTTTTAGCGTCTATTGGCTATGATGAAGCGCTATTTGATGATATTCACCACGCCATAGCCGCGCATAGTTTTAGCGCCAATATTGCTATTAAAACCGTTGAAGCACAGATTGTACAAGATGCTGACAGAATGGATGCCTTAGGGGCTATTGGTGTTAGTCGTTGTATGAAAGTGGGGGGCTCAATAAGCCGACTTTTGTACAATCCTAATGATCCATTTTGTTTAGAGCGTGAACCTGATGATAAACAGTACACCTTAGATCATTTTTTTATAAAGTTGCTGCATATTGCAAAAAGTATGAATACACCTTCAGCTAAAGCTGAAGCACTTAGAAGAACAGATTATATGTATGACTTTTTAGAGCAGTTAAAATCTGAAATTGGAGGGTAAGACAGTGAGGCCAAAATTGAGCGGTATTGATCATTGTCATTTAAATGTTCAAAGCCTCAGCCAAGCCGTTGATTGGTATGAAAAGGTGCTTGGTTTTACCGTAGTAGAGGAATTAGCATTTTGGAATGAAGAAGGCAAAGGCCCTTTAACGCTTGAAGATGAAAACGCATCCACACGTTTAGCTTTATTTGAGGCACCAGGGACAAGCAAAGGAATCGCTTTTGCTGCAACCGGTGAGCAATTTATAGCGTGGTTAGCACATTTTGAGCAGCTTGAAATTAAAACGATACTGGCTGATCATGGCGTGACTTTTTCTATGTATTTTAAAGATAACAGTGGCAATAGCCATGAGATCACTTCCCATCACTACCGCATTATAAAACAGCATTTTCCGGCTGTAGCGTTAGGCTCTCACAATGCCAAAAGAGGCTAAATTAATTGCGTTCTTGATGAGCCTTTTTTATCGCTAAAATAGCGTCTATTTTGCTAATAAAAAGATCAACCAGCTGAGGGTCAAAGTGTTTTCCTGCTTGTTGTTGCATATGCTCTAGTGTTTGCTCAATGCTCCACGGCTCTTTATAAGGACGTTTTGATGTAAGTGCATCAAATACATCAGCAATCGCTACAATCCGCCCCTCAATAGAGATTTCCTCGCCTTTCAATCCATTAGGATAACCTGTGCCATCCCATTTTTCATGATGTTCAATAGCCAATACATGGGCAAGTTGCAGTAAGGGGGAAGGTGAGTTGGCCAATATTTTAGCCCCTATAGCGGCATGCTCTTTCATGTGTGCAAATTCGTCGGGGGTTAATTTGCCAGGTTTTAACAGTATCGAATCAGGAATACCTATTTTTCCGACATCGTGCATTGGCGCAGCTTGACGTAATAATTCTGCGTGTTGTTCATTCATTCCCAGTGCTAAAGCAAGTACTTTGCTGTATTGGCTCATTCGTGCAATATGCTCACCCGTATCGGTATCTTTATACTCTGCCGCGCGACCCAATCGCTCAACTAAATCTACATGTGCTTGTTTTAGTTGCTCGGCTTGTACTAAAGAAAGATGAGTTTTTACCCTTGCCTTTACAATCGCAGGGCTAATAGGTTTGGTTATATAGTCAACCGCACCTAGCGAAAACCCTTCCGATTCATCTTGTTCTTGCGTGAGGGCGGTGACAAAAATGACCGGAATGTGTGCGGTTTTAGGATTAGCTTTTAAAATTTTGCACACTTCAAAGCCATTCATATCTGGCATCATTACATCAAGTAAAATGAGTTTTGGCGGATCGTTTTCTATTAATTGCAGTGTCACAGCCCCCGATTTAGCAAACGATAAACGGTAGTTACTCGCTAAGACCTCGCGCATTACTTTTAAATTTGCAGGTTCATCATCGACGATTAATATTCGCGCCTGACTTATCGATTGATCCATCGTCATCCTCAGAAGAGCTAGTTATTGAGTGTTGTTAATAATGCGTTGAGCTGTGTTTGTGCATTATCAAATTCAAAGTCATTAAACTGCTCATAAATATTCAAAATAGCAGCTTTGTGTTGTTCGGGTGTTATTCTTTCAATATAACTTAATAACGTATCATCCAACTCTGCTCGTTTAGCTTGGCTGAGTAAAAGCGTTAATTGGTGAATAAATTCAGCATCTGACACGGTTTCTTTTTGTAATTCATTCTCTTTAAAAGCAATGTGTAAGTGTGATAATTCATCTGCTAGCTGCTGCCACTCTTGCTGACATTTTAATATGCACTGAGTATAACTTGTTATATCACGTTGTTTTTCAGCTTGCGCAATTAAGTAAGATAAATTATTGAGCGCTAAATTACCGGCAAGACCTTTTAAATTATGCAAAATATGAGCATGATGCTTATCGTTTAGCTTAGTGGTCGCCAAAGTTAGCATACTATTTTGATGCTGAGCTAAAAAGAGTACAACCTCTTTGAGATGTTTCTCTTTGCTGCCCCACATTTTTTCGCCTTTATTAAAATCTATACGAAGTTTTGAATCTATTGGATCGTTAGTTACTAACTGGCTGATAGTAAGCCCAAGCACCCGTGCTATTTCTTGGTTGAGTTGGTTTATGTCAACGGGTTTCGTTGTAAAACCATTCATACCCGCTTGTTTGGCTGTTAGCTTATCTTGCTGTAGCACACTGGCCGTTAAGGCAATTATTGGCGTGTGCTTTAGTTTTTTTTGCTGCTCTAAAGAGCGAATTGATGCTGTGGCACTGATCCCATCACATTTAGGCATATGAATATCCATTAGGATAATATCAAAGCGATGCTGATTAAACATGTCAATGGCCTCAAAACCATTATTTGCTTTACTTACCTGATGGCCTGCTTGGGAAAGCATAATAGTGAGTAGTTCGATATTTTGTTCAATATCATCCACCACTAAGATTTTTAATGGGGGTAAGCTAAATGCGTTTTTACTAATGGCTTGCACCTGACTTTTTTCGCCTGGCTCAAGCCCAACAGTAAAGGAAAAACAGCTACCTTGACCAAGGGTACTTTGTGCATATATTTTGCCGCCCATTAATTCAACCAGCTGCTTACTAATTGTTGTGCCAAGCCCTGTGCCACCAAATCGGCGTGTTGTGGTGCCATCTGCTTGCTCAAAGGGTTTAAAAATAGCCTCAAGGCGACCTTTTTCGATACCTATACCACTATCTTGTACTTCAAATAAAATGGGTTGATTGGGTTTATGAGTAACCGAAACAGTAACATGGCCTTGCTCAGTAAACTTTATCGCATTGCCGATTAAATTGGTTAGCACTTGGCGTAAACGCGTATCATCACCAAAATAAAATGGATTTACATTGTCAGCTATTTTTAAAATGAGCTGTAAGTCTTTGCGTTTTGCATCAAGCCAAAATGTCGACACAATATTATCGAGCAATTCTTGCAAGTTAAAATGTACTTTTTGAATTTCGAGTTTACCTTTCTCTAGCTTTGCTGAGTCAAGGATATCGTTGAGTAAATGCAATAAAGAACGCGCAGCGTTATTAACGGTAATAATTTGTTTTTGTTGTTCTTTATTAAGCGGACTATCCATTAAAATATCACTAAAGCCAATAATTGCATTCATGGGGGTACGTATCTCATGGCTCATATTTGCCATAAAAGACTGTTTAGCTTGCGCGGCTGCTTCAGCCTCGTATTTAGCTTGCTTTAAGCTTTGCTCATATTCATGGCGCTTGGTTATATCAACTAAAACGCCATCAACCCAGCGTGTATCATCTTTAGAGTTAGTGATAATACTTGCTTGATCAAGTACCCAAATAATATTGCCGTTGCGATGGCGAATGCGATACTCAATTGAGTATTGACTGGTCGATGCAACTGCTTGATCAATCGCTAAAGAAATAGCCGCTTCATCTTCTTTAACAATAAGCTCGGCAAAGGTAATACGCTGCTCAGTAAATTCTTCAGCGCGATAACCCGTTAGTTCATAGACGCTAGGGCTGATAAACAACATACTCCAGTGTTCATCTAACAAGCAGCGAAATACCACACCGGGCATATTGTTCATTAAGGTACGGTATTGTCGCTCTTTTTCAATTAAGCTTTGTTGTAACGCTCTTTGCTCAGTTAAATCGGTAATAAAGCCCACAAACAATGTTTCAGTTTGTAATTGCTTTACTTCACCAATCCCTAAGCGAATTGGAAATTGATGACCATTTTTATGTTTTGCCCACACATCGCGATTAACACCAATAACACGTTTTACCTCATGGTTTGTTGTATTTTTTAAAAAAGCATCGTGTTGATTAGCAATATCATCAGCCATTAATATTTTTACATTCTGGCCAATGACCTCATTATCTTGCCAGCCAAAAATTGTTTCTGCGGCTTTATTAAAGCTCAAAATAGTGCCTTTAATATTGATAGTAACGATGCCGTCAATGGCAGTTGATAAAATAGCATCAAGGCGAGACTCTTCAGCTGATTTTTTCCCCAACAGCATTCTATAACGGATCATGCCATTGATGATCACAACCACCGCTGTTAATAAAAGCGTGGCGAACGACACACTAATAGCAATAAAGGTTAGATGTGATTGGTTTGTTTGCTCGTTAATTATCGGGCTTGTTGCAATAAATCGCGTAGCAGCCATGCCCATATAATGCATACCAGCCACGGCAAGGCCAAGAATAAGGGCACAAATAATACGATTATGCACAGGCGTTAATTTTTTAAAGTGTGCTGGTAAATGAAAACGTGCATAGAGACTTATAAAAGACAGCAGCACTGCAACAACAATTGAAGCGCCAAACCATATTGGATCATAACGAAGTAAAGGACTTAATTGCATCGCGGCCATACCGCTGTAATGCATGGTGCCAACACCCGCGCCAAATAAAAGAGAGCTTAGAATTAAATTGATAATACGAGGGTTAGAGCTATATGTTTTCAAACAAGAAAAAGCAATGGTACATGCCAGTAACGCCGGTATAAACGACACAAAAGTGAGTGTGGGGTCGTATTCAATTGTAGTGCACAAAGAAAATGCGAGCATAGCAATAAAGTGCATGCTCCAGACCCCTCCGGCAAGGACTAAGGCTGCGGTTATATTGGCTAACTTTCGATAAGATTTAAAATGTGTATTATTTGCTAAATCGATAACGTGCAAAGAAAAATAAGCTGCAAAAATTGCGGTGAGTATAGATAGTGTCACTAAACTTGGGTCGTATACACCATTAATAATTAGGCTTGGATCTGGTTCGTTTATAAAAAAATTAGTTAACATCAATCATTCACATAATAACTCTTAAATTCAGTCTAATATAAAATACAATAATAATCACAAGGTATTGAGTTATAAATTACAAAAGTAACGTAAGTGTTTTAAGCTCTAAATCATACTATTTATTGAGTAGCACTAAATGCATTGTTATTAAAATGGCATTTAGTGGGGATTATTTATAGATTAGCCGTTATGGTACAAGGTAAAATAAAACCCAGTGGTTAATTATAAATAGGCAGCATTCATTGTTGGATTACACTTTAAAGCGTAGTAAGCGAAGAAAAACAGTGGCTATCAAAGTCGCACAACGTGAGCTTACGGTATATGCGCCCCATTTTGTAACGAAAACACAAATTAATGAATGGCTGTTAAGTAAACAGGACTGGATTGATGCTCAGTTACATAAGCAACAAATTCAAGCCGATACACGACAGTTTCCACTCAAAACCCAGAGTATTAAATTATTTAATGAAGCTGTTAATGTGCAATTTGATAACGCAGTACGCACTCAATGGCAGCAGCACAATGAAAGCCAAACGCTGTTACTGAGTATTTCTTCACGTGTAAAGCATCAAACGCAAATGTATCAAAGTTTGCTAGAGCAGTTTTTGCATGAGAAATTAGAAAGTTATATTGAAATGCGAGTTAACGATTATTGTCAGCTGATGGGTGAAAAGCTACCGAGTAATATTCGTATTCAATTGTATAAACGTCGCTGGGGTAGTTGTAATCGCAGGCGTGAACTAACCTTCAACTTACACTTGGCAAGTGCACCGACATGGGTCATTGACTACGTGATTGTTCATGAATTAGCACATTTAAAATATTTAAATCACAGTGCTCAATTTTGGCAACGTGTGGGATTATTTTATTCAGATTATAAACAAGCAAGTAACTGGTTAAACAATCATGGTATGAGTTTACAGTGGGTATTTGAATAAAAAGAAATAAGGTAGAGAAGAGAAGTGGTGGAGGGAGCTGGATTCGAACCAGCGAAGGCTGAGCCGTCAGATTTACAGTCTGATCCCTTTGGCCGCTCGGGAACCCCTCCACACTAATTGTTATTGCATTTGGCCCCACTTAACTTAGCCTAAGAAAAGTGGTGGAGGGAGCTGGATTCGAACCAGCGAAGGCTGAGCCGTCAGATTTACAGTCTGATCCCTTTGGCCGCTCGGGAACCCCTCCAATGCAACGCGGCAGATAATAGCAAACTTCTTATTTAAGTAAAGAAAAAAGCTAAAGAAAATTCAAATTTAGCCGATAAATACTTATTAATTAGTTAAATAGGCTAAAGTCTATGCAGATTGGTGATTTGTTAATCACGGAGAGCCAGTTAAAAACAAGGCTTAACGAAAGTGTGCACGAAAACCGCCGAGGCGAGTTTGCACTTTTATTAGCAATGCTCTCTCACGATGCACTCGATTTTAGTGAATTCCACCTACCCAAAAGTGACACTAAGCATTATCAAGCTAATGAAGATGCTCTGCGTAAACAATTTGGCGCAGGTCCAAAGCAGCCATTAGCGCCAGATACCTTTAATATGTTAATTGGTAAAAATAACACAGAGCTTTTAGCAAAAATGGGAAGCGCTGTAGGGATGAGTGATATAAAGTTAACTCAGTGCTTAAAGCCTGAGCCATTTAATATTCGTGATGATAGAAACCACATTCCGCTTAACGTAATGGATAACTGTGAATTAGCGGTACGTCGACGAATCCAAAATACCAACACCGAGTTATCAAACCCTCAAATGGATGCGGTGGCATTTTATGATGATTTACAAAATGAAGCTATCCACCAGCCATTACATTTGTTTAGTGCCTAATTATATGTGTTCAATTGCTGCTTTATACATGCCATTTAATTGTAATAAACTGTGTTTATAGTAGTAAGTAACTATTGGTTTTATAGGTGCTTTATTTTAATAACTGATTTAATATAAAAAAAGCATCCAAAATTTAAATGCAATTGCTATAATGGCGCAAATGGTATGACATTAAATGCCATTATCATTAAACCAAGGTAATTAGGAACGTAATGAAGAAAACATTCACGCTGAATCATGAGAAAATCAAATACCCTCGTATGGTTGATGCTGCAAAGCATGAAGTGAAAAAATATTTGAAAAGAGAACGTAATAAAACTTTACCTGTTGATGCCGACTACTGGGCATTTGATTGTAAGTTTGGTAACACGGCTGAAGAAGCCCAAGTGGTTCACGTTGCTGAAATTAACAATCACATCAGTGAAATTGAAAAGCAAGGTTTAACTTCTTTTTACTTAGAGATTTTAGCAAGACCTGCACAGCGTCAAGATTTCGATGAAGATGATGGCGAGTAAAACGCTAATTTGCGTTTAGTGTAGTTTTTGAAAATGGGCCTTGTGGCCCATTTTTTGTAGCTGAAGTTTATACACTATGACATTTTTTGTATTTTTTATTACTGCCACAAGGGCACGTATCATTACGTTTTACTTTAATATCGGCAACCGGTGTAATCTCACCATCAAGGTACCGCCATTGTCCATCTTCTTTAATAAACCTTGAATTTTCTGTCAACTCGCAATATAAATCTTGATAAAAGTAGTGAGCTTTAAATGTAACAAATCCTGTTTCATCATTATAACCAGAGTCTAATACGGCTAAGTTTATAAAACGGCAACTATTTGCAAAATCTTTAATTTCTGAAATTGAATTTTCAGCTTGTTTTTCTTTTGCATAACTTTCACGAACAAAAACCGCGTTTTTAACAGCATAAGCACTGTAGCGTGCACGCATAAGTTGCTCTGGTGTGAGTGGCTGTTTGGTTTTTAAATGAAAAGGCTCGCAGCAATCAGCATAAGGTTGCTGACTGCCACAAAAACATAATAGGGCGTTAGAAGTCATGATAAATGTACTGTGTATTAAAACGCTAGTTTATCAAGCTTATTGCGTAAGTGAAATCTCAGAATGAGCGCTTTTTTTGCTAAAGCAATACAACTTAGTGCGCGTATGGCTCAAGTTTAATGATAACTGCGACAGTTGTTGGTTATTTATTATGTCAGTCCAGGTGATCACCGCGGCAAAATTTCCATTGTGAAGTGCAGAACTTAAAACATACTCTAAATTAACTAAATGCTTTTGACGAATAACCAGTAATTTACTGGTATCAATTGAGCATGAATCAAGTAGCGCTTTGCTCGGTACGTTATCTGGTGCTATTAACAGTGTCCATGCGTTTAGGCTGTTGTATTGGTGTAATACTTTTAATAACTCAAACGTTGCTGAAATTTCATCTTCAATTTGTACAACGTTAACACAATCTGATTGGTCATCTTGCTGGTAGCTTTTAACTGTTCTTACGGTAATTGGCTGTAACATATTCTTCTCACTCACTGGGTTTTTATACAGTACATTCATACAGTAGTTTATACAGTTGTTTGGTGCAAGTGTTTTTTGCTATTTTTTTGTACAGTTATTCATCTTAAAACGCGACAGTTACTATAAATATACAAATAATCTATATATAACAATGGTTTAATTTTTATTGAAAGTTAATGCCCACAGAATTAATTTTAAGGCTGGGAGCAAATAAATACAGATGAACAGGGGGTATACAGTAGTTTAAATTAATTAAGCGTGCTTGCTTTGGCTATTAACGCTTAATTAATTTACAGATGAAATGAGTTGCTGGGCAGTGAAATTATTTTTCGCTACTAGAGGGGATCAAATGTGAAAATTGTAACTGGTGAATTTGTTCATACAGGCTGGCTGCGTAGCATTGAGCATCTTTAAGTCGTTTGGTACTAATATGTTTTCGTATATCGCTCATTGCTTCTATGGCAGGTTCATAGCCTTGACTACCGGCTAAGCTAAGCCACGCAGCACCATGAAATACACTTTGCGGCACACCTTGTCCTTTTATAAAAAACAGCCCTAAATAAAACTGCGCGCGATAATTTCCTGCCATTGCTGCCAAACGCATCCATTTTGCGGCTAAGGCGCCTTGTTCATTTTTAAGGTAATAAAGGGCTTTATTTAATGTGTCTTGATCGGTGTTTTTAGAGCTCGCAGGGAGATTTGCATCGCTTGGTTGCGTTACAAAAGAAAGAATGTTGTCTAATTGTTGCTCTAAGTCTTGGCCACTTGGTGTCGTTTTGATCATGCTACTTCGTTTGTTATTTTAATCACTTAGCTAGTTTAGTATATAGCAAGGTAAAATGTCCTGTAAAAAGTTATTTTTATGCTAAAATCTCGCCACTTTTTACAACCACAAGTTTATTATGCTCGAAGCCTTATTCAAAATCCGTGCAAATGATTCTTCGGTTCGCCGTGAATGTATTGCCGGTATGACTACATTTATTACGATGGTTTATATCGTATTCGTAAACCCAGCTATGCTTGCAGAAGCCGGTATGGACCAAGGTGCTGCTTTTGTTGCCACCTGTATTGCTGCTGCAATAGGGTGTTTTATTATGGGTTTGTGGGCCAATTATCCACTGGCATTGGCACCGGGTATGGGATTAAATGCATTTTTTACCTATGGTGTTGTATTAGGTATGGGTTATAGCTGGCAAGCTGCGTTGGGTGCGGTATTTATGTCAGGGTGTATATTTTTAATTCTAAGCTTATTTAAGGTGCGAGAGTGGATTATTAATGCAATCCCTCTGGTGCTCAAGCAAGCAATAGCAACGGGTATTGGCGCATTTTTAGCTCTCATCGCACTTAAAAGTGCCGGTATTATTGTATCAAGTCCTGCAACACTGGTGCAGTTGGGTGATATTACCTCGCATGGTCCTTTATTGGCTATTTTCAGCTTTTTTGTTATTGCTGCACTGCTTTATCGCGATTTTAAAAGTGGCGTACTGATTAGTATTTTACTAGTCACCGCGATTGCTGTGTCTATGGGGTTAGTGGAGTATCATGGTGTTATTGCTATGCCACCTTCTATCATGCCGACCTTTATGCAACTGGACTTTAGTGCCGCGTTTGAACTGTCGATGTTGAGTGTTATTTTTGCGTTTTTATTCGTTGATTTGTTTGATACCTCAGGCACGTTAGTTGCGGTAACTCAGAAGGCTGGTTTAGCAGATAAAAACGGTAATATGCCGCGTTTAGGTCGTGCATTAAGCGCTGACAGCACAGCAACCATTGCAGGTGCAATGCTCGGTACTTCAACAACCACGTCATACATTGAGTCTGTTGCAGGTGTATCTGTTGGTGGTCGAACGGGTTTAACCGCTGTGGTTGTGGGTTGCTGCTTTTTACTGATGATGTTTTTTGCGCCTTTAGCTCAAATGGTGCCTGCATACGCAACCGCGGGAGCTATTTTATATGTATCTGTATTGATGCTACAAAACTTAAAGTTTGTGAATTGGGACGACATGACTGATGCAATTCCGGTGAGTGTTGTATTATTAATGACACCGCTGACTTTCTCAATTGCACACGGTATTGCACTTGGTTTTATTTCTTATACGGCGGTAAAAGTGCTGTGTGGCAAAAAAGATCAGGTAAGCATTAGTGTTTGGATTTTAACTGCCTTGTTTATTGTTAAGTTCGCATTTTTATCTTAATGCAGTCAGCTTGTTAGAATGTGTATATGTCCTAATATGTAAACACAAAGTGGGGCAAAATCCTATTTAAAAAAAGCCCATGCAACTGCATGGGCTTTTTTATTTAGAAAGGAATTACCATTTCTTTTTAGGTGCAAATAATACGTCTAAATCATCTTGCTCTTGTTCGTTCTTTTTCTTCAATGATGTAGCATTTGATGCCTTGAGTTCATTACTTATCGTTTCAAGGTAGCCTTCAACTTCAGCTCGTTTTGCCGTAATGTAATCGTCATTAAATGAAACACTGTTAAGTGTGGCAGCTGCTTTTTCAAAGTACTGCCTAGCAGAGCCTATCATTCCAGCTGTTTGCGCTGATAACCCTCGTTTTATTTGGCTTTCAATGTTGATTCTTAGTTGTAGCTTTTCAAGGCGTTTGTCTTCTGCAATAAATACCTGGCTGTCTACTTTGCCTTTATTATGCTCAGAACGAATAATAGTGCGTAACTTTTTAATGCCTTGTATCAGCGATATCAGTTGTTTGTCGTTGCCTGGTAATACAAAGCCATCTGAACCGTCTTGAATTGGGTTTTGTAGTCGCTCTTTTGCTTCTTTTAAGCGGTTTTTTAGTCCACTACCTCCGCTTGAAATAGACACCATTTGACTGAGCGCATCATGAATTCGTCGTTGTAATATTCGCTGAGTTGCCTCTGAAAGTGGAATGTTGGCGCTATTCATTAATGCTTCTTCGGTTTCTTCAATGATTGCTTTTTGTTTTGTTAACTCTTTGCGTCGTTCAGCTTCTTGTTTTTCTTTGTGTTGCTGAACAGCACTAACCCATAGTGCAATGACTATAAGTGCAACAATTAATACAATTATAATGGAAACTATCATGTTATAATTCTCAAATTCTTAACCTTATTATCTAATCTTACATTAAATATATAAAAGGTGGGAAACTTTGCTCAGATTAACTGAAAAAAGCGTCACCATAAAGCGTTTAAATCTTAATATGTTATGTTTCGATTGCTGATAATCATTGCTACCTCAAGTTTATTTATTGTGTTAACCTGAAATTTCAACAAATTAATTGTTATATTATGTAACATTAATCAGCCTTTTATATAGCTACCTATAGTTAGGGTGCGCTTTTATCTGTCAATGTGAATTATAACGAAACTACATAGCCATGAAATTACAACAACTTAGATATATCGTAGAAGTTCAAAATCATAAATTAAATGTTTCAGCTACGGCTGAGAGTTTATTTACCTCCCAGCCTGGTATTTCTAAGCAAGTACGTATGTTAGAAGATGAGCTCGGTGTACAAATTTTTGGCCGCAGTGGTAAGCATTTAACTCATGTTACAGGCGCTGGCGAGGAAATCATTAACATATCACGCGAAATACTCTCAAAAGTTGAGGGTATTAAAGCGGTTGCGAATGAACATACTTTACCGGATCAAGGCAAACTTAATATTGCTACCACGCATACACAAGCACGGTATGCGTTACCGAGTGTAATTAAAGGCTTTACTCAAAAATACCCTGCGGTATCACTGCATATGCACCAAGGTACACCACAGCAAATATCGGATGCAGCCGCTCGCGGTGATGCTGACTTTGCCATTGCCACAGAAGCGCTTCATTTATATTCAGATTTAGTAATGCTGCCTTGCTACCATTGGAATCGTAGTATTGTGGTTGCTAAAGATCATCCCCTTGCGAAAAAAGTGGATAATTTAACAGTGGCTGATATAGCCCAATACCCACTCATTACTTACGTATTTGGCTTTACAGGTCGTTCGGAGCTCGACAAAGCATTTAATGCTTACGGATTAGAGCCACATATTGTATTTACTGCCACCGATGCCGATGTCATTAAAACGTATGTGCGTTTAGGGCTAGGTGTGGGTGTGGTTGCATCTATGGCAATTGATCAGGTAAACGACAGCGACTTAGTGTGCATTGATGCTAGCCATTTATTTGAGGCGAGCACGACTAAAATTGGCTTTAGAAAGGGCAGTTTTTTACGCACCTACATGTATGACTTTATCGAACGTTTTGCACCGCATTTAACTAAAGAGCGAGTAGAGCGTGCGAGTTTACTGCGTAATCAAGAAGATGTTGATAAGTTATTTGCTGATATTGAATTGCCGGTTAAGTAACCGCCATAAACAGCAATGAAAAGCCGCTTAGTTTTGCAACTAAGCGGCTTTTTTTGTGCTATGTAATTAACCTGAACTGTGGATAATAAATCCATCTCAAGCAGCTATTTTCAGCGCTAACTGCGTTGAATTTACTTGCAATAGGCTAGCTATTGACGCGTAATTTCGCCTTGTTTTCACTAAAAATCTCTAGCTAGAGAAAATAAACATAAATATCATTTTGATTCAATATGTTAGTAAATCTCTTAACCAGAGTTCAGGTTAATTAGCACTCGATAATATTAACGGCCAGTCCACCGCGAGCGGTTTCTTTGTATTTTGTTTTCATATCGTTACCCGTATCGAGCATGGTTTTTATTACTTTATCCAGCGATACTTTTTGCTCACCACTACCGCGTATAGCAAGGCGCGACGCATTAATTGCTTTAATAGCGCCCATTGCATTACGTTCAATACAGGGGACTTGCACTAAGCCGCCAACAGGGTCACAGGTTAACCCTAAGTTATGTTCCATACCAATTTCAGCGGCATTTTCTACGTGTACAACGTTACCACCAACAATTTCTGTAAGTGCGCCTGCGGCCATTGAACAAGCAACACCGACTTCGCCTTGGCAACCCACTTCAGCACCAGAAATAGAGGCATTCTTTTTATATAAAATGCCTATTGCAGCGGCTGTTAATAAGTAGCGGGTAGCAATATCACGGTCTACTTCTTTAATAAAAGTATGATAATACATTAATACTGCAGGTAAAATTCCGGCTGCGCCATTTGTGGGGGCAGTTACTACACGTCCTCCGGCTGCATTTTCTTCGTTTACAGCTAATGCGAATAAATCAACCCAGTCCATGGCGCGCAGCGGATCGTTACTGACTTCTACATTAAGCTTTAAATATAAGCTTGGCGCACGGCGTTTTACTTTTAATCCGCCAGGTAAAATACCTTCGGTGCGCATACCTCGCTCAATACAGGCTTTCATTACTTGCCAAATATTAAATAGCTCATCTTTAATGGCTTCTTCACTGCGTAGCGTCTTTTCGTTTTTCATCATTAACGTTGATACGCTGTAACCCGACTCTTTACACATTTCGAGTAATTCTTTAGCCGAGCCAAACGGGAACGGGGCTGGGTTTTCTTCACGGATATCTAAAGCGGCTTGTTTTTCTTTTTCAAACTCTTCATCAGTAACAATAAATCCGCCACCAATAGAGTAGTAAACTTTGCTATATACTTTTTCGCCATTGTTATAGGCAATAATTTCCATTGCGTTGGAATGTTTAGGGAGTGTCTTTCTGCGATGAAAAACAATCGCGCCTTGCTTAGGGAATTTAGCTTTGTGAGTTTGGTTTAGGTAAATAACCTGTTCTTTTTCAATTTTAGCGAGTATGTCATCCACTAAATCGGCATCAATGGTTTCAGGATCATACCCTGCTAAGCCAAGTATCACTGCTTTACCAGAGCCGTGGCCAACACCTGTTTGGCCAAGCGAGCCGTAAAGCTCTACTTTTACATCGGTCACATTTGCTAATAGTTGTTGTTCGTTTAGGTCATTAACAAATAAGCGTGATGCACGCATTGGGCCAACGGTATGTGACGATGAAGGGCCAATACCAATGCTAAACATATCAAATGCACTGATCATAATGTGTGTCTCTACTTAGTTTTCTCAGCATTAAGCTGTTCTTTGAACGGTCGACTATAATAACGTGGAAACGCAGGTGTGTAACCCTTATTAGTAAAGATTTAAACTGGTATGGCGAGTTGTTTTGTAAAGTTTTTAATAATGCTGGCTGTGGCTCCCCACAAAAGCCCGTGTGGGGTGATAAAGCCATTTAAGGTAATGATTTTTCCACCTCGTTCAAAGGGCAAAGGTTGCCAGTTAGCCGCGTTATTCAGCGCTTTTATAGAGAGTAAAAAGCTAGCTTGCACTTCGTTGTGGTCGTTTTCCCACACTGTTTCTTTTTTAATTAAGCCTACAAAGGGGCGTATAGTAAATCCGGTCAGGGTTGAATATTCAGGTAACTGACCTAACACATGGACATTTTGCGGGGCAATATTAAGCTCTTCATGTAATTCACGCAGTGCGGTGGTGCGTAGGTTAACATCATCAATTTCAAACTTGCCACCCGGTAAACAAATCTCCCCAGGGTGGTGATGAAGGTAGGTTGGTCGCTTACACAATAAAATATGTGCTTCGTTATCTATATCAATCAATGGCAGCATTACTGCGCTTGCGCGCTTTTTTTTATTATCTTTGAGCTGATCCACGGCTAAACTGCGGTTTAATTGAAAACGAGCCGAAATGGTTTCACTATTCAAAGCGACCTTCATTTAATATAGGAAGTATTTTATTTACTTTATCGTAAGTTTCTTGATATTCCAATTCGACTTTTGAATCAGCAACAATACCACCCCCAGCCCAACAATATATTTGTTGTTGATGTGTGACTAAAGTTCGAATAGTAATACTGGTATCCATATTGCCGCAGCCACTAATGTAACCAATAGAGCCACAATAAATGCTACGTCTATGTGGTTCTAGTTCTTCTATTATTTCCATGGCACGGACTTTTGGTGCGCCTGTAATTGAACCACCGGGAAACGCAGCTTCCAGTTGATCAACCGCTGTTTTACCCTCATCAAGGGTTGAGGTGACCGTACTCACTAAATGGTGTACCGCCGGAAAACTTTCAATAGCAAATAATGAGGGCACAATAACCGAGCCCGGTTTAGCGACTTTTCCTAAATCATTTCGCAGCAGGTCCACTATCATGACATTTTCGGCGCGGTCTTTACTCGAATTTGCCAGCAAGGTCGCTTGTTTTGCATCCTCAAGGGCATCTGCTTTGCGAGGTAAAGTCCCTTTAATGGGTTTTGTTTCTACTTTATTGTCGTGTACTGCAATAAAACGCTCGGGTGAGATTGACAAAATAGCGCCCTGAGGATGATTAATAAAACTAGAAAAAGGCGCTTTATTAGCCTGAGTTAATTTAACATAGGCGCTCCAAGGCGAGCCTTGGTAATGTGCGCTAAAACGCTGCGCTAAGTTAATTTGATAGCAATCACCACTTTTTAGGTATTCTTCAATCGCGGCAAACTTTTCGCTATAGCTAGTCTGACTCATATTTGACTGCCACGGTGATGTAAGCGAAAAGCTTTCGTGTTTAGTTGGTTGCGCTAAATGATGTTGATACAGCCAAAGGCGGTCTACATTGGGCTGCGAAACATAAAACCACGTGCGCAGTTGTTTATCGTAAATCAGTGCATCGAGGTAAAGTCCAACCGCCATTTGCGGTAAATTTATGTCGTGTAAAGCGCTGCTTGGTAGTTGCTCTATAGTACGGCCTAAGTCATAGCCAAAATAACCCAGCCAGCCACCATTAAAAGGTAAGTTGTTGGCGGCTTTAGTGCTGTCTAACTTTGCCAGTTCATTATTCATTATTTCAAAGCAGCTTTTTATGTTTGGCTGGTTATTAAAAACGCTTTGATTATTTTCGACTTCAAGGGTGCTCTGGGGGTCAATCGCAATAATGTCAAAACGACTGTTTATGTGATCACTATCACCCGAATCTAATAAAATGGCGTAAGGCAAATGAGCAAAATGCGAAAATACCTCAATACAATTTTGTGATATGGCTAATTCAACACAATTTTTTTTATTGTTTAGCATTTACTACCCCTATAAGAACTGGCTCCAAACGGGCTGGGAGGGTATCATAAGTCAAATTTATTTGGCAGCGTTTAGTGAGCGCTGTAGTTGAAAACAGTTCGAACCACCGTCACGGGTTTGATATCGCTTACGTGCTGCGTGAGTAACAACAACTTAAGGAACCACTATGAGTACAATTCGTCAGCAAGACTTTATTGATAGCATTGAAGATGCCTTGCAATACATCTCGTTTTACCATCCTCTTGATTTTGTTCAAGCACTAGAGAAAGCGTATAACAAAGAACAAAGTAAAGCCGCTAAAGATGCGATTGCGCAAATTTTAATTAACTCGCGTATGTCGGCAGAAGGTAAGCGCCCACTGTGTCAAGATACCGGGATCATCACTTGTTTCGTAAAAGTAGGGATGGATGTTAATTGGGATAAAACCGACTTAACAGTACAACAAATGGTTGATGAGGGAACGCGTCGTGCGTACTTAAATCCAGATAACCCTTTACGTGCATCGATTGTTGCAGATCCTGCGGGAACACGTAAAAACACTAAAGATAATACGCCATCAGTGGTTCACATTGACTTAGTTGCAGGCGATAAAGTCGAAGTGATGGTCGCTGCTAAGGGCGGCGGCTCAGAAAACAAAAGTAAAATGGTGATGTTAAACCCATCTGACGATGTGGCTGAGTGGGTAGAAAAAACGCTACCAACAATGGGGGCGGGTTGGTGTCCACCAGGCATGCTAGGCATAGGTATTGGTGGCACGGCAGAAAAAGCAGCGGTAATGGCCAAAGAGTCATTAATGGATCCGGTTGATATTCATGAACTAATTGAGCGCGGCGCAGAAACAACAGAAGAAAAGCTGCGTTTAGAAATCTTTGAACGTGCGAATAAATTAGGTATTGGTGCGCAAGGCCTTGGCGGTTTAACCACGGTTGTTGATATTAAAATTAAAACGGCGCCAACTCACGCGGCTTCAAAGCCAGTGGTTATGATCCCAAATTGTGCTGCTACGCGCCACGTTCACTTTACCCTTGATGGTTCAGGCCCTGCGAATTTAAAAGCACCTAAATTAGAAGATTGGCCAGAAGTGACTTTCGAAGTGGGTGAGGGCACACGCCGTGTTAATTTAGATACTCTTACTAAAGAAGACACTAAAGAATGGAAAATGGGTGAAACCGTTTTACTCTCAGGTACTATTTTAACGGGTCGAGATGCTGCTCATAAGCGTCTTCAGGATATGATCAACTCAGGGGAAGGTTTACCTGAAGGTGTTGATTTTGATAACAAGTTTATTTACTACGTTGGCCCTGTGGATGCAGTAGGCGATGAAGCAGTAGGTCCAGCGGGTCCTACAACGGCAACTCGTATGGATAAATTTACCGACATGATGTTAGAAAAAACCGGCATCGTGGGAATGATTGGTAAAGCTGAACGAGGCCCTGCAACGGTTGAGTCTATTAAAAAGCACCAGTCAGTGTATTTGATGGCGGTAGGCGGTGCGGCTTACTTAGTATCTAAAGCTATTAAAAAAGCACGTGTTGTTGCCTTTGAAGACTTAGGTATGGAAGCTATCTACGAATTTGAAGTAGAAGATATGCCAGTAACAGTTGCCGTAGACAGTGAAGGAGCAAATGCTCACACCCAAGGCCCTGCTATTTGGAAAGCAAAAATTGAAGAGCTAGACAGCAAAATGAAGTAAATTTTTACTTAAAAAGCAATCATATAAGCGAGCACTGTGTGCTCGCTTTTTTATTTACTTTTACATTTGCAAAGACTTATACACCTCAGACCAGTTTATGCTGCGTAGGCAATTAGTGTATAAGCCACTGTATTTTAAGCTGTAGTATACTTTTTTAGGGTGTATGGTTAAGTTTACAAATAACTGCAAGGTGACGTTCACGTAAGCGTAAGCTTTAATTGCGATGGTGTTTTTAGCTTTTATACTTAATCAAATGGTTATTTTTGGAATTTTTATGCTTACTTTTAACGATAAGTCATTTTATTTTTCACTTTGACGCGCTTTATTTGGTTTATCTACTCATAGTGTGGCGAACCATTAACTGAAGTGATAAAGTCTCGACAATTTGTAGCGTGCTTGCCCAAAAGGGCCCATTATTTTCGGAGTATTTAAAGTGGTTGTATTTAATCAAGTTGAATTTGATAACCATGAACAAGTGGTTTTTTGTTCAGACAAAGCGTCTGGTTTGAAGGCCATTATTGCGGTACATAACACAAACTTAGGCCCTGCGGTAGGCGGTTGTAGAATGTGGGATTATGCTAACGATGAAGACGCAGTATATGATGTGCTGCGTTTATCAAAAGGGATGACTTATAAAAATGCCGTAGCACGCTTGCCATTTGGTGGTGGTAAATCGGTTATTATTGGTAATGCCAAAGAAATCAAATCAGAGCAGTTATTTCGCGCATTTGGTCGCCAGTTAGAGCGACTAAACGGTAGCTACTACTCAGCAGAAGATGTAAACATTACCTGTGATGATGTGGCGTTAATGAACAAAGAAACAAATTACGTGCTAGGCCTTGAAGGAAAAAGTGGTAACCCTTCGCCGTTTACAGCCTATGGTACGTTTTTAGGTATGAAAGCAGCGCTTAACCATCAACGCGGTATTCAAGACTTTTCTGGTATTAAAGTTGCGGTGCAAGGTTTAGGTGCAGTAGCTTATGGATTATGTAAACATTTGTCTGAAGCTGGTGCTGAGTTATTTGTTACCGATATTAATCAAGCTGCAGTAGAACGTGTAGTAAATGATTTTGGCGCAACCGCAGTTGGTATTGATGAAATATACGACCTAGATGTGGATGTTTATGCACCCTGTGCATTAGGTGCCACTATTAATGACACAACAATCCCACGCTTAAAAGCAACGATAGTAGCAGGCTGTGCAAACAATCAACTTGCTGAATCACGCCATGGTGAAATTTTACGTGAAAAAGGTATTTTATATGCGCCTGATTATGTAATAAATGCAGGTGGTATTATTAACGTTTATTACGAAACTGCACCAGAGGGTTACAGTAAAGAGGCTTCTAATAAACACGTAGAAAGAATTTACGATACACTTAGTGAAATTTTTACCCGTAGTGAAAAAGAGCAAAAATCAACGCATTTAATTGCCGATGAACTGGCACAAGAAATTATTGAAAACGGACTTTAAGTTTCCACTCGGTTTAAAATAGGAGCGAAATACGCTCCTTTTTTACACCTTATGTAAGACTTTGGTATAACTACACCCAAAGCGTCATTTTAGTTAATGCGAATATAGATAAAGCACGGTAAAATTTAGTTTTACACTTTATCTATATTTTATGTCCTCTACTGATTTTTCTATTACCCCTCTTGATTTTGAGCAATGGCCTCGAAAGCAACACTTTGAGTTATTTCAGCAGTTCACTCAGCCTTATTTTAATGTGTGCGTACAACTGAATGCGAAAAAGTTATATACCGCCTGTAAACAAGCTAATATTGCTTTTTTTCATGGTTATATTTATTGCTTATTAAAAGTCTGTCATCAGTATGAGCCGATGATGCTGCGCATTATTAACCAAAAACCTTGTTACTTAAGTGCTACGCGGGCAAGTGTAGTCGAGCTTGCCGATGATGAGTCGTTTCGCTTTAGTTATTTTAAATTACACGAGTCGTTAAATGAATTTGCCCGTGAGGCGAAAGTTATTAGCGATACCACAAAATTAAACCCACTGTTTTCTGATGCGTTTGCAGCAACTGAAGGGCAAGCAGATTTAATTCATGTTTCTGTATTACCTTGGTTAAACTTTAGCAGCTTTTCGCATGCATTTACCCACGGTCAAAGTAATGGTATTCCTAAATTTGTGTTTGGCCAATACAACACTGAGACAGGTAAAATGCCGCTTGCTATTGATGTTCATCATGCGTTGTTGGATGGGCTTCATGTCGCTAAATTTATAAAGCAATTGCAGTATACATTTGATAATTTAAGTAATAATAATTAATGAAAAAGTTGTAAATTTTATGTTATTATTTGCCAGCAGTGCTTTTAACTTAAATTGTCACTCTAAACTTACCCAAATATAAAAATTAATAATTATAATTATAAAGGCAATATCTGATGAATCGCTTAGTGATTTTATGTATTTTGTTGGTGATTTTTTCTGTTGACGCACAACAGCAGACTCGTTTGCCGTTACGTGATTATTTTTTTGAAACTTGGAATACACGTACGGGTCTTCCTCACAATAGCATTAATAGCCTTGCACAAACACAAGATGGGTATCTATGGGTGGGTACTTGGGAAGGACTTGCCCGCTTCAATGGCCAAGAGTTTAAGTTATTTACTCGCTCCGAAATTACTGACTTGCCTGACTCAGGCGTACGTGCGCTAACCCCTACATCTGATGGCGGTTTACTTATTGCAGGGGCGCGCGGCGGTATTAGCTTATATCAACATCGCCAATGGGACACGCAACCACCTGCCCAAGCGATGGTTAATCATATATTTAAAAGTAAAAATGATAACTTGTGGCTAGCGCTTGAGAATGATGGTGTGTTTTATCGTTCAGCTAGTAGCACTCAAGACATCCCAATAATACAAAATGTCAGTGCGTATCGAATCATTGAAGACCCCAAGGGGGTTATATGGGCAGCAACCAGTGATGGCCTGTATAAAATAGTCAACTACAAACCCACTTTGATGACGCCACAACAAGGGTTACCAGATGCTCCCGTATATACCTTATTAATCACCCGTGAAGGTCGACTCATTATAGGAAGTGAAAGAGGGGCACGAATCCTTAATGGTGGGCTATTTGAATCGCCTCACCCACAACTCGACGCGGAATCTATTTCCAGTTTGTTAGAAGATGATCATGGGGATCTGTGGTTTGGCACCATTAATAAAGGTGTTTTTAGGCTTAGCGTCGATGGTTTAGAGCAATTAGATGCTAAAAATGGTTTACCCGCCAACCGTATTCTTTCTTTGTTACAAGACAGAGAAAATAGTATTTGGGTAGGCACCAATGCTGGTGTATTTAGGTTAAGAGAAGCGCCGTTTTCATCGTGGGGCAAAAAGCGAGGCTTATCTAGCGATTATGTGCGTACGGTATTGTCACATTCTGATGGCAGTTTATGGATAGGCGGAAGCACGGGGTTAGATCGGCTGCAAAATAATCAGATCAGCCATATTAAAGGCACTAAACAAGGCTCGCCATATTCAGTATTAAGCTTACTAGAGCAAAACCAAGGTGATGTCTGGGTAGGCACATACACCTCGGGTGTTTTAAAAGTGGTTAATAACGAACTCATACCTTATTTAAACCGTGATAATGGCTTAGGTAGTAATGAAGTAAGATCTTTACTTTTTGATTCAAAAAATCGCTTATGGATAGGCTCGGCCATGGGGCTGACACGCGTTAATACCGACGGTAGCTTAAACCAATTTACTAATGAAAAAGAGCTGCCGAGTGGGTTTATTTTAGCCTTGAGTGAAGATAACTCAGCTAATATTTGGGTAGGAACCGGTAATGGGGTCGTGGTTTATGACACTCAAACTGACGTGTTTAATCCTGTTGAGTTTCCTGCTGAATTTGCCGCGCAATATGCGTTTGGCTTTTACATTGACGATAAATACACGTGGATGGCTACCGATCGCGGCTTAGTTCGTTATCAGCATTCAAACGCAAAGATGACTATTTTAGGGCGTGAATTAGGTTTACCCGTTGATAAGCTTTTTCAAATTGTGCCGTTTAAAGACTCACTTTGGCTATCAAGTAACCGTGGCATTATTGAAGTCAATTATAAGCAGGTAAATGAGCTGCTTGATTCAAAATCTAACAATAGAGGTACGCTCGCCTTTCAATTATACGATGAGGGTGATGGTATGCTCAGTGCACAAGCAAATGGCGGTTCAACCCCCTCTGCAACCGCTCATTCAGATGGCACAATTTGGTTTGCTACCGCAAAAGGGGTGAGTACAGTAAAACCGGAACGCTTAAAAGAAGCCACTAAAATAGCGTTACCAACGATTGTTGAAAGCTTTTCTGTTGATGGTAAACCAACGTCGTTACCTATAGACGGTGAAACTATTATTTTACCACCAGGGGTGACGCGCTTGTCATTTCAATACGCGGGACTGAGCTTTATTATGCCGCAGCGATTAAACTTTCAAACAAAATTGGAAGGCTTTAATAACGAATGGATCAACCGTCAACACATAGCGACTGCTGAATACACTAACTTACCTGCGGGCAAGTATTCTTTTGCTGTACGTGCAGCCTATCCAAATACTGATTGGCAACAAAATCACAAAGTCGTTAACTTTGAAATTCAATCGCACTTTTGGCAAAAAACAAGCTTTAAGTTGTTTATGTTTTTTCTTTTTGTGGTGGTGATATATAGCGCTTATCGCTACCGCTTATATCGTTATAAACAAGTTGAAAAGGAATTAACGAGTCGAGTGGTGAAGCAAACGCAAGCACTGCAAGAGCAAGCCAGTGCCTTTGCGTATCAAGCCACACACGATCAGCTTACCGATTTACCGAATCGCCGCGCATTTGATGGCTGGCTGGCGGATAACTTTTCAGACTTTAAAGCATGTAATAAATCACTTGCTATCGCTATTATGGATATTGATCACTTTAAACGGATTAACGATGGTTGGTCACACCTCATAGGTGATCAGGTTATATGTGAAGTAGCTAACATTCTTAAAGCGCACTGCGAAGGTGAGCAAGAGGTAGCTCGCTGGGGCGGCGAAGAGTTTACTTTTGTGTTTCCTGATACGAGTGCAGTGCAGGCACAAGAAATGTGCGAGAAGTTGCGCAAATGTATTGAAAATAAAAACTTTTCAAATATCGCAGAAGGCCTCAGCGTAACCGTGAGTTTTGGTGTTTCTGACTCTGGTGATGTTGATGATTATGACCGATTATTATCACGGGCTGACCAAGCTTTGTATAAGGCAAAAAACAATGGCCGAAATCGAACTGAAGTGATGTGATTGAAAAACAGCCTCACTGCACCCATTACTATTTTAATAATACGGGCGCAGTATTTTGGCGTTAAAGCTAAATGGTTTGATTTAGGACGACCCAATGATAAATGGGCTATTAATTTTTGTTTTAATTGTATTTATTATAATGTTTTGGCGTTGGCCTGATATTCAAAATGCCGTGTGGCACCGTAAATACAGTGATTTATTGTTAAGTGAGCAACAACACACGTTGTTACTGCGTGCTATGCCCATATACAACAAAATGACCGATGCAGAGCGAGCCAAGTTAGCATCCCATATTGTGTGGTTTTTAAATGAAAAGCGTTTTGTTGGCTGCGATGGGTTGCAACTAACGGAGGCAATGAAACTCATTATTGCCGCCGATGCCTGCTTGCTGGTGCTTAACAAGCCTTGGCCTTTGTATAAAAACGTAAAAGAAATTTTACTCTACCCCAGCGCGTATTACGCGCCCCAATCAAGCCGCGATAACGCAGGCCTTGTCAGTTTTCATAATACAGTAAGGCAAGGTGAATCGTGGCCGGGGGGTACATTGGTGCTTAGCTGGCATGATGTGCTTGAGGGCAACCGCTTACCCAGTGATGGGCATAACTTAGTGTTTCATGAATTTGCACATCAACTTGATCAAGAAACCGGTAAAACCACCGGCACGCCACTACTTGCATCACAGGCAAAATACCAACAATGGGGGCGAGTGTTTAGCCGAGCGTTTTCGCAGTTAAAAACCCATGTTGCATATAGTATGCCGCATGTAATACATAGCTATGGAGCCACCAATGAGGCTGAGTTTTTTGCGGTGATCACCGAAACATTCTTAGAGAAACCTGCCGATTTACGCCGTGAAGACCCTGAAATTTACCATTTGCTAGTGGATTTTTATCAATTTGATCCTATTGTTTGGCACTGATTTTATGCACTTCATCCTATTACGCTGGTAACTTGCTGGCGTTTTTGTTGCAATCATGTAATAGATCAACACACAGCAACAATAATAAGTGAGATAAGCATGAAAAAAATGCTGCAAACAGCACTCGCGTTATCAGTTTCATTGGCATTAGGCCACGCACACGCAGAGCAAACGGATGAAAAAAAATGGCAAGTTGATTCACCTAAAGGGCAATTTGTTGATGCATCTATTAGTGTAGAGCAAGGCACATGGATGAATGTCGATATAAGTCCTGACGGAGAAACCTTAGTATTTGATTTACTGGGCGATATTTACACCATGCCAATGAGTGGTGGTAAAGCGACTAAAATAACCTCAGACATTGCATGGCAAATGCAGCCGCGCTTTAGCCCAGATGGCAAGCACATTGCTTTTACATCAGATCAAGGCGGTGGTGACAATATTTGGATAATGGATGTTAACGGCGAAAACCAAACCGCCGTCACTGACGAAACATTTAGATTACTCAATAGCCCTGCGTGGAGCCCTGATGGCGATTATTTAGTTGCACGTAAGCATTTTACCGCCAGTCGCTCGCTAGGTGCGGGTGAAGTTTGGCTTTATCACAAAGCCGGCGGTAAAGGGGTGCAACTGACTAAACGTGAAAACGATCAAAAAGATTTAGGTGAACCCATGTTTTCACCGGATGGTCGGTATGTTTATTTTTCGCATGATGCAACCCCGGGTAAAACTTTTCATTATTCAAAAGACTCTGTTGCCGGTATTTATAAAATTAAGCGTTATGACCGTGAAACAGGCGACATAGAAACCATTATAAGTGGCATGGGCGGGGCAATAAGACCGACGCCGTCGCCAGATGGTAAAAAACTAGCGTACATAAAGCGTGATGACTTTCAAACCAGCCTGTACTTATATGATTTAACCAGTGGTGAGCATACTAAGCTATACGACAAGCTAGAGCGCGATATGCAAGAAACGTGGGCGATTCATGGCGTATATCCGACTATTGCGTGGACCCCAGATAACGAAGAGCTGGTATTTTGGGCTGGTGGCACCCTTCATAAACTCAATGTCGATGATAAATCAGTTAGCGATATTGCATTTAAAGTAGACACCACGAAAAAAATTCAAAAAGCAGTGCGTTTTACTCAAAATATCGACACTGATGAGTTTGATGTAAAAATGCTGCGTAATGTGCAAATTAGCCCTGACGGTGAAACTGCACTTTTTGAAGCATTGGGCTATATTTACAAGCGCGACTTAGAATCAGGAAAAATAAAGCGCTTAACTAAGCAAACCGATCATTATGAGTTATTCCCGCAGTATTCTCGTGATGGCAAAAACATTGTCTACACCACGTGGGATGATAACGAACAAGGCACCGTGCGTGTCGTCTCTGCACGCAGTGGTCGTGGCGACACTATTACACAAGAGCCGGGAAAATACGTAGAGCCAACATTTAGTCCAGATGGCAAAACCGTGGTGTATCGTAAAGCCAGCGGCGGCAGCATTTTAAACCCTAAGTGGTCACTGCATTCTGGGGTATACAGTGTTAGTGCTAAAGGCGGAAAAAGTGAGCTCATTTCTAAAAGTGGCTATCAACCTCAGTTTGGCAGTGCCAACGATCGTGTTTATATTATGAGCCCATGGCCTAAGCCGACATTAAGTGTGGTAGAGCTTGAAAGTAAAAAAGTACGTAAACTGTATGAGTCAGAGCACGCCACTGAATTTAGAGTCTCTCCTGATGGTGAGTATTTAGCTTTTGCTGAGCGCTTTAAAGTATTTGTTACTCCATTTGTAGAGCGCGGCAAAACGATAAATATTGGGCCCAAAGACAGTCAATTTCCAATTGAGCAACTATCTGTACGCGCCGGTGAAAACATTAGCTGGAGTGCCAACAGCAATAAACTGTATTGGACACTAGGGCCTGAGCTTTACCATGCCAGTTTAGAGGGTATGTTTGCTATTAATAAAGCAGATGATAAAGACGTTAAAGTAAAAAGCGGGACTAATATCGGCTTTAGTAAAAAAATGGCTGAACCGCAGGGCATGATTGCATTAACTGGCGCTAAAATTATTACCATGGAGGGTGAAAAGGTCATTGAAAATGGCGTGATCATTACCGATGGCAAACATATCAAAGCCATTGGCACTGCTGCTGATGTGAGTATTCCTAAGGGGGCAAAGGTCATTGATGTAACAGGTAAAACAATCATGCCTGGCATTGTAGATGCCCATGCTCATGGCTCACAAGCCAGTGATGAAATTATCCCGCAGCAAAACTGGAAAAACTTAGCAGGTCTTGCGCTGGGTGTTACTACTATTCACGACCCATCAAACGACACCACTGAAATATTTACCGCGAGTGAAATGCAAAAAGCGGGGATGATCGTTGGTCCGCGTATTTTCTCTACCGGTACTATTTTATACGGCGCGAATATGCCTGGGTATACCTCGCATATTGATTCATTAGATGATGCTAAATTTCATTTAGAGCGCCTTAAAAAAGTGGGTGCGTTTAGTGTTAAATCTTATAACCAACCGCGCAGAGAGCAGCGTCAGCAAGTTATAGAAGCAGGGCGAATGCTTGAAATGATGGTAGTCCCTGAAGGGGGGTCATTATTACAACATAACTTGAGTATGGTAGTCGATGGCCATACAGGCATTGAGCATTCAATTCCTGTTGAACATATTTATGACGATATTAAGCAGCTATGGTCACAAAGTGATGTAGGTTACACACCTACATTGGTAGTTGCCTATGGCGGTATTTGGGGTGAAAACTACTGGTATGATAAAACGGACGTATGGAATCATCCACGTTTAAGTAAATTTGTGCCTAAAAACCAATTATTACCGCGCTCAATGCGCCGAGTTAAAGCACCCGATCATCACTATAATCACTTTAACAATGCTCGCGTAGCGGCTGAGTTACAAGATTTAGGTGTACTTGTTAATTTGGGTGCGCATGGCCAACGTGAGGGGTTAGGTGAGCATTGGGAAATGTGGATGTTTGCCCAAGGCGGCATGACGCCACTGGAAGCAATTAGAGCATCTACACTCGATCCGGCAAAATATTTAGGCCTAGATAAAAATGTGGGTTCATTAGAGGTCGGTAAACTGGCAGATTTAATGGTTATTGATGGCGACCCACTGAAAAACATTCGTGATTCAGACAAAATTGATTACACCATGATCAACGGCCGTTTGTTCGACGCAGCCACCATGAACGAAGTAGGCAAAAAACAGCGTGAACCATTATTTTTTGAATAATGCAGCCATTTTTTAGTCAATAAGCGGCTATTTAGCCGCTTTTTTAATACTGTATTTACCTATTTAACCAACCGCTACTATCGCTTTTAAAATATTATCACTAGGTGGAGTCACTGTTACATCATGCATCACCCTCGCTCTACATATATAACCTTCCTTTAGAATAAGTAAGTGTTGCGTGGCTTCAATTGCTTTTTCTCTATTGTGAGCAAATTCAGGCGTTTCTAAAAGAGCTGATAGTATGATCTCAAAGTTCGCTTGCTTGTGCTGTTTGCAAAGTTTGGCAATAGGGTCGTTCTCTACAGGGTACTCAGCTGCAGTATTAATAAAAAAACAGCCATTAAAACACCCTAACTCTGAAACCTCATTATTAATCCACTTTTTCAGTCCGGCAAAAATTGCCTGTGCGACTAACATAGCACTTGGTTGTATACATATTTTTTTAAGCCAAGCGTTAAAGCAGATGTCACGTGAGACTAAACAAGCACAAATAAGCGCGTCTTTGCTTTCAAAGTGCTTATATAAGGTTTTTTTTGCAATGCCCGATACAGCTAAAATTTCATTAATACCAACAGCGTGTATACCCTTTTTATAAAAAAGACTCAGTGCCGTACTGATTATTTGTTGTTGTTTATCCATGATATTCCAAATTTGAGCAGTAAAAACACAGCTTGACATAGGTAGACCGACTTGTCTATATTGCAAGTGTAGACAAGTCGGTCTACTTTTGAGGAGGTAATATGCATAGTGATCAAATAAAGTCGGCATTAATCGCAGGTGTTTTTTCTACTTTTGTTTTGGGGTTTTTGGCGTGGCTAAATTATTTGGGTGATTACGGTATTTGGTTAATGGCGCCATTCGGCGCAACAGCTGTACTTGTTTTTGGCGTACCGCAGAGCCCGTTAGCTATGCCAAAAAACGTAATAGGGGGGCATATGCTGACCGCAATGATTGGGGTTGTTTTTAGCTACTATAGTGCTGATAGTGCGATTATGATTGGGCTGGCTGTGGGTATTGCTATAACATTAATGATAATCACAAAAACTATTCACCCTGCTGCCGGCGCAAACCCTATCTTAATTATTGAGTCTGGCCAAAGTTGGGATTTTTTAATAATGCCAGTACTGGCAGGAACTGTATTTATAGTTTTGTCTGGCTTTGTTGCGAGGTGGTTTATTCAATACTTGATGGATAATAAATATAAAAAAACCGCTTAACGCGGTTTCTTTTATACAAAGCACTCAGCTGATCAAACAACACCGCGAGGTAGGCGGCAATCGTGATCTTTGCGAGCAAGCTCAACTATCCAAAGCTCTTCTGCTGTGTAGCCTTCTTCGTTTTGTTTGATCACGGTGAAAGGCGCTTTTTTCTGTGCTTTTACAGGAGCAGCTTTTTTAGTTTTTTTAGCAGGTGCTTTTACTGCAGCTTTTTTTGTAGACTTACCAGAGCTTAATTCTTTAGTCAGCTCTGCTACATCAGCTAGGCGCATGTTCTTGCCGCCATCAATGCTATACCAGCCAGGTTTAGTTGTTATTTCAGGTTTTTTACCGTTGGCAGCTTCATATGCAGCTTCAAAGGCAGATAACACTTCTGTTTTGTCTAGTTTGCTCATCAGAGACCCTATACGTTGTTTACACAGATAAAGAAGAGGTATTTATACCTATTTTAGAACTGTTTTTCAATTTTTTGCGATTTTCCTTTCATTTTTAGCGCATAACCGCCAAAATTTGTACAAAATTCAGTGCAAAGTAAGGTAAGTAGTATGCAACGTAGAGAATTTAATCAATTATTAAACACCCTGTTAAAGCCAGAAACCATTAACGATTTTTGTCCAAACGGGCTTCAGGTAGAAGGTAAAGATGAGATACGCACCATAGTAACGGGTGTAACAGCAAGCCAAGCACTTATTGATGCCGCGATTGAAAATAATGCTGATGCTATTTTGGTACACCATGGCTATTTTTGGAAAGGCGAGTCACAACCTATCACTGGCATGAAAAAACGTCGTGTGGCTGCGCTTTTAGCTAACGACATCAATTTATTTGCCTATCATTTGCCGTTAGATATTCACCCTGAAATGGGTAATAACGCACAGCTGGCGCAATTGCTCGATATTGAAATTGAAGCAGGCCTTGAGCCAACTAACAACAGTGTAGCGATGAAAGGGCGTTTAAAAACGCCGCTAACGGGCAGTGAATTTGCCAAAAAAATAAGCCAAGTGCTTAAGCGCGAGCCACTAACGAGTTTAGTACGTACTGATAAAATTGAAACCATCGCTTTGTGTACAGGTGGCGGGCAAGGGTATATCGACTTAGCAGCCGAGCAAGGTATTGATGCTTACTTAACCGGTGAGGCATCAGAGCAAACCATACACAGCTCACGCGAGCAAAATATCGACTTTTTTGCCGCAGGTCATCACGCCACCGAGCGCTACGGTATTAAAGCGTTGGGTGAATACCTTGCCGATAAACATGGCTTTGATGTGACATTTATTGACATAGGCAATCCTGTGTAAACACCTAGCTTAAAAGTAATTTTATAAATAACCTACTTGTAACGTATTTCGGGTAGGTTATTTAAATCTAGCGTTCTAAATAGCTAATTTAGCAAACTATAATAAGCCAGTATGTTGATTTTTTATATACCCGCATACCCTCTTATCTTTTTGTGAGTTAATTATTTTTGGTTTTATGCATCCCAAAAATTGAATAAACGTAATAGATATAAACCTACGCTTAAAATCATAATTACATCCATTCTTATATTGCAAAAAACACAGATCTTTCACTGTACTTACCTCGTTTAAATTACAATGTTACTTTGCTTGCTACTAAGGTAGTTACTTTAAAGGAATGAAATGGAAGGGGTATTAGCTTTAATTGAGCAGTACGGGTTGTTGGTTTATCTGTTACTTTTTGGTTATTGTGCGTTAAAAAGTGGATGGCTACCTTTGTTCGCAGGCTATGCTGCACATACTGGCGCACTAGATGTTGGTTTTGTTGCTTTGGCTGCTTTTATGGGTGGCTACTTGGGCGATGAATTACGTTTTGCTTTAGCAAGAGCGTATGGCGCGGCATGGCTTGAAAAACCAGGCCGCCTTGGTCGATTATTCAAAACAGCCAGTGAGCTTGCTGAACGCCATGGCACAGCCTACATTTTTTTATATCGTTATCCTAAAGGATTACGCACGATTGGTGCCCTTCCCGTAGGGCTTACAGCAATTAGTTGGCGCCGCTTTAGTGTGTTAAATGGATGTTCTGCACTGCTATGGGTTATTGTTTTAGTCGGTGGCGGCTATATTTTCGGTGCTACTTTTGATGCTTTAGGTGTTGAGAATTTAACAGCACTAAGTCTATTATTTCTTTGCGTATTTTTAGTAACACTGTATCGGCTTTGGAATAAAACAGCTGAGGTTAAAGCTCACCAAGAATAACAAAACAGCCAACGCTATTTTTTAGTTTAAGATGTTATTTTAGCCAAACAAACGAATATTCAGTTTTTATTTTTTAATAACCCCCTGTGTAAAACGCAAATAATTGCGGTTTTTTAGGGGGGACGTAATAAGCGTTAACTTAATTAAAGTGCTTCAGGGTTAATTGTACGGCGTACATTTATCCACGCATTGCCAATAACTTCATGAGCATACTGGGTAACTACTAGTAATGCTTTTGCATTGGGTATGAGTTGTTTATACCAAGGGAAAGCGGCAAAGTTGTGATAGTCGGTTGCGGCAGGGATAACGTTAATGCCTTGCGCATTAAATAAATTCTTTGCTCTGGGCATATGGCTTACTGAGGTGACTAAAGCGACCTTGTAATCAACAAGTTTCGAGGCTAAAAGTTTTGCCTCTTGGGCGGTATCCATCGCGTTTGGATTTTGCACAATACGATTTTTATTAATACCTAAGCTAATCGCGGTTTTATACATTAACGCACTGTTGGTGACTTTTTCATACCCCCCACCTGAAACAATCAGCTGCGCATGAGGATAAATGTTAGCAAGTCTCATTCCTTCCACCAAACGGGTTAACGCACAATTACCTAACTGACTGTTAGCACTCAATGCAGGGTTGGGGTTTATGTCACAGCCAAGCACCACAATTTTATCTATATTGGGGTGTTTAAGATAATTAAATGCTAATGAGGTTGGTTGGCTATTTTTAATCAGTAAGTTGGCCACCAAAGGGGTGCTGGCAATAAGCAGGGTTGCTAGGCTCATTAAAGATATAGCGATTGCGACTTTTCGTTGTTTGAGCGCAAAAATAAGTAATATTAGGCTTACTAAGCCCAACAAAGGTAACGGCATGAGCAAGCCGCCCAGTATTTTTTTTAGTTCAAACATAGTGAGCAACATGATTAAGTATATTTATTAGCATGTTACTCATAAGTTTAAGATTTATCGACCGTTATTTAATTTACAGGTGTTTAAAAAGTGACGATAAACTGGATTGTCTTTCATGTCTTTTTTCATCGCTAAGTACATTGGACGCGTTAAACCAAGCGCGCCCAGTGGAATTGACTTAATTAACCCTTGGCTTTCGTAAGGGGTTACTAACCAATCGGGTAAGGCGGCCACACCCATACCTGCACTGACTAATTGAAATATAAGTAAACCTTGATCAACCGTTTTTAGCGTGCCGTCAAAACGCGCATTTTGGATGAAATGCTTAAATATATCTTGGCGCTCACGCGGAATAGGGTAAGAAATAATAGTTTCGCTTTTCAAATCAAGCGCAGTTACATAGGCTTTTTTCGCTAAGTCGTGATCTGGTGCCACAATCAGTTTCAGCTTAAAGTCAAACAAATGGGCATATTCAAGTTTGTCAGGGTCGCGAATATCTGATGTAAGCACGAGATCTAATTCATCATTTAATAAGTCTGGGATAGCGTCGTAACTAAAGCCACGCTCGTAATCAATTTTTATATCAGGCCAAAAGTTATTAAATTCTTTAATAGTAGGCAATAACCAATGAAAACAGGCATGACATTCAACGCTTAAACGCAGCTGCGAAATAGGCTGGTTTAGACTTTCTTTGAGTCGGCACTTGGTGGCTTCTAATTTAGGTAATATTTCGTGTGCTAATTCAAGTAATAACATACCTTGAGGTGTAAATCGGACTGGTTGAGTTTTACGCTCAAACAACTGGCAGTCTAATTTGTTTTCTAAATCTTTGATTTGATGTGATAAAGCTGACTGAGTTAAAAATAGTTCGCGGGCTGTATTGACGAGAGAACCCGTTTCTTTAAGGGTAGCAATTGTTTTTAAGTGTTTAATGTCAATCATCTTTAATAAATCTCATGGATATGGTGAGTATAGCTCAGATTCATTACATACTACGCCTTTACAAAAACCGTTTCAACGTCTGGATGGCTATAAAATTGCACTTTAGTGTGTTTTTTACTGCGAACATTAAGTTTTTTAACTTTGCTGAGTCAAATAGTGTTTAGTTTTTTATTTATTGTTGAATTTGTCTCATGTTTGTTTGAGTTTTTATTAATGATTATTGTTCTGGTAACAGATAACTTTATTGTCATGTAACTCTCTAAAATAAGTAGGTTATAGCGCGACATTAATATTTAGATGTTTCATAGCGAGGTTAAAATGCGAATTAAAATTTACGGCGAAGGGTTTGGCAGGCAAAAGCTCAGTAAACGCAACTGAGGTTTAAAGGATACACGATTGAAAAAAGCAGCGAATGCAAGGATTGAATGATTAGGGGCTACTCATTGGCATACATTAATACCAATTCGTATACGCCTTTAAATAATGTAATGTATTAAAGCATTCGCTAACGGGGTTAAAGATTTTTATTAAGAACAATGTGGCACAAACTAATTATAAGGTTTTCTACTGGTTAAATAGACCCTTACTTAAGTAAGCAGTTATAAGGCAGATTGTAAAAAGCTGTAAAGTGACGTTGCATGAGTTAGTGTTGGCAAAAGCGTAAAAGTAATTACTGTGATTTTTAAAAGCCAGCAAACCTGGCTTATTAATTAAAGAGGGCTATGTATTAGTAAAATAGCTTCTTTTGCTGTAACAGGTTTAGACTTTAAAAAGCCTTGGCCATAATCACATTGGGTTTTTTGCAAAATAGCGAGTTGTTCAGGGCTTTCTATCCCTTCTGCTATAACAATAAGATCTAATGAAATGGCTAAGGTTAAAATAGCATCAATCAATGGATTGGCCGTGGTTTTTAAATTATCGATAAAGCTTTTATCAATTTTAAGGACATGAATAGGCAGTTGATGCAAGTAACCAAGGGCAGAGTAACCGGTGCCAAAGTCATCTAAACAGAGCAATACTTTTAAAGGCGATAATCCTTGAATAATTTGTGTTGCTAACTCTAAATTTTCAATCAATCCCGATTCGGTTATTTCTAGACATAATGAGCCTAAAGGTAGTTGATGTTTTTTGTAGATTGCGTGAAGCTGATCTACAAACTCTAAACTTGCGAAGTGGCGAGATGAAACATTAACCGTAACGCGTAAAAAACGATGCCCTTGTTGTTGCCATAAAGCGATATGCTGTGCTGCAAGGTCGAGCAAATGCAAATCTAAATTGATAATCTGCCCCGTTTTTTCTGCAATGGGGATAAAGTCACCTGGCGATACAAACCCTTTTCGTGGGTGATGCCAACGTACTAAAGCTTCAAACCCCATAACGTCACTGCTAGTAATGTTAAAAATAGGCTGAAAATACAGTTCAAACTCATCATGCTCAATACCGTGTTGTAAATCATTTTCAAGGTCGGCATGTGTTTTTAACTTGTTACGCATGACATTATTAAAAAACTTAACTTGGCCACGCCCTGATGATTTTGCTTCGTACATAGCCGCGTCTGATTGCTGTAATAAAACAAATGCTTCATCGTTTACATTATCACTAAATGCAACGCCAATACTGGTAGAGGGTTGCAGTAAATGGCCATCAATATCAATGGGATCTGACAGGGCGGTTTTTATTCGAGCGAGGGCATCGTTTACTTGGTCACGATGACTGAGATTTTCCATAAAAATAGCAAACTCATCGCCACCTAAGCGAGAAAAGGTATCAGTATTGCGAACGGTTTGAGTAATCAATTTACAAATAGCAATTAAAAAATGGTCACCTACTTCATGGCCTAACGAATCATTAATACTTTTGAAGCGATCAAAATCAAGGTAGAGCAGAGCATGAAAAGTACCTTTTTTAGCGCGATTCAAGCGTAAAATTGCATGCTTCATTCTTTCTATTAGTAACGAACGATTGGCAAGCCCTGTTAGTTCATCATGCAGTGCTTTGTGCTCGAGTTCTTGGCGAGCTAAATGCCTGTCTATAACCATACTTATTTGTCGGCTCACATACGTCAACAGCGAGCTATCATGTTCGTTGTAGTAATGTTGCTTGTCATAGCTTTGTACGACAATAACGCCACTCATGCGCTCATTAACTTTATATGGCACACCAAGCCAAGAGTCTGCTAGTTCACCGACCAATTTAAAGTGGCCTTGCTCTATATAGTGTCGGTATTGCTCTTTATTAAGCAGTAAAGGGCGCTCGTTAATTAATAAATAGTAAGAGGCTGTTTCTTTTAACTGATCTTTTGAAATAATTTTATGCGTGTTTGTTTGTACACCGCCTTCAACGGTATAGACAAAATCTAGAACATCTTCTTTTTTATCATACAAAGCAATAAAAAAGTTACTTGCATTAAGAAGGCTATCAATAATCACATGCAGCGATTTAAAAAAGGTATCTAAATTTTGTGCTTTATAGGTTAAGTTAGCTATTTGCAGTAGGCTACTTTCTAATTTTTGCGCATTATTAAGCTGCCGAACGGTATCTTGCAAGCTGTTGACGGTATTCACTTGATTTATTTTTGCGCTTAGTAAGTGGGCAACGGTAGTTAAAATTTCTAAATGTGAACTGGTAAAGTAATTTTTTATTGGGTGTTCACAGTCAATTACGCCGAGTACTTTATCTTTATATATTAAAGGCACACACAGCTCTGATTGCGCAGGGCGCTCATCAGCAATGTAGCGGCTGTCTTTAGTTACATCGCCTATTATTAAAGCTTGCCCAGTTGATGCAGCATAGCCCGTTATCCCCTCATTAAAGCGGATTAACTTTCGTTCTGACTGATAACTAGTGTGTTCGCTTTCAATACCCATAGACGCCACTTGATTTAGCGTAGATTGGCTGTCATCGGCTAAATAAATCACGCAGTCGACAAATCCAAGTCGATTAACAACTTGTGTGGTGACATAACTAAAGAGCGCTTCTAACGTATTCAGTTGCAATAAACTTGAGGAGAACTGATTGATTATACTCAATTGATCCGTTTTAGTTTCGAGCGCTTTAGTAGTATCGATAGTGTTCGACATAGGCAACGAAGGTAGGCCTTATAATTATTATTAAAGGTACATACGTTAACCTAATATTAACCTTTCTACAAAATAAAACGATAAATGAGAAGCGTGAAGTGTAAAGTTTACTTTATATATAGTATCTAAGGATTATTTTTAATAAGGTCTTTACTCGAAAACCCCATATGCCTATGATCAGTTAACTTAAGCATTAGGATTTTACGATGACGAGCAAAATGACAACTCTAACGATTACTAGGCCCGATGATTGGCATGTACATTTACGCGACGGGGATCAGCTAAAAGATACAGTACGTGATATCAGTCGTTATATGGGCCGCGCGATCATTATGCCAAACCTAGTACCGCCAGCCACGTGTACTGAAACCGCATTATCGTACCGAGAGCGCATTATGGCAGCGAAACCTCAAGGGCAGTTTGAGCCACTAATGGTACTTTATCTTACTGATAAAACGACACCAGAAGAGATAAAAAAGGCAAAAGCAACGGGTAAAATATTTGCAGCTAAATTGTACCCAGCGGGTGCAACCACAAATTCAGATTCTGGCGTAACATCGGTTAAAAATATTTATCCGGTGTTAAAAGCAATGCAAGAAGTTGGCATGCTGTTACTCGTCCACGGTGAAGTAACCGACTCGTCTATTGATATATTTGATCGTGAAAAAGTGTTTTTAGAGACTATTTTAGGGGATGTTGTCGCTGACTTCCCTGAGCTTAAAATTGTTCTTGAACACATAACAACGAAAGATGCGGTAGAATTTGTAGAAAGTGCCTCTGATAACGTAGCAGCTACAATTACTGCGCATCATTTGCTATACAACCGTAACCATATGTTAGCAGGGGGCATTCGCCCACATTACTATTGTTTACCTATATTAAAGCGAAACATTCATCAGCAAGCACTTATGGCGGCAGCAACGAGTGGCAATAAAAAATTCTTTTTAGGCACTGATTCAGCGCCACATTATAAAGATAAAAAAGAAGCTGCATGCGGTTGTGCAGGTGCTTACACTGCACATGCTGCTATTGAACTTTATGCAGAAGCTTTTGAAGAGGCTGGTGCGCTTGATAAGTTAGAGGGCTTTGCAAGCCATTTTGGTCCAGATTTTTATGGCTTAGCGCGTAACACCGACACTATTACCTTAGAAAAATCGCCTTGGACAGTGCCGGCAAGCTACTCGCTAGGTGACTCTGTAGTAGTACCAATCAAAGCCGAGAGCGTTATCGACTGGCAAGTTAAATAGTTAATATTTAAACACTAAACTTTAAACCACCTTAAATTCAAGGTGGTTTTTTATTTTAAGTGGCTAAAAAACATACTGATAAAAACTATTTTAAAGCAATTGTAATCTGTTTATAAAAAATACAATTTTTTGCTTGTTATTTTCTATAAAAATTAAAAGGTTACACCGTTGTTAGTAAAACAATGAAACTTCAAAAATAAATCCTAATTAATAGAGCTAAAAAAATTTTAATGTGTTAATCTTAATTGGCTTTGAGTTTTTGCGTATTGAATTACGGTATTGTGCTGCGTTTAAGGTTACCGGTTTGGTTATTACTTCTTCCTGTACTATCACCTCCAGTTTTTTGGGCATTGACTCAGGGAGGATATTGCCATAATTATATGGCTGAATTTTAATTATTGACTTACAGGAAAATTTAGTATGTCGGTTACTGGTAAAGTAAAATTTTTCAACGAAGCTAAAGGCTTTGGTTTCATTGAACAAGAAAATGGTCCTGACGTGTTTGTACATTTCAGCGCAATCACTGGTTCTGGTTTTCGCACTCTTAGCGAAGGTCAAGCAGTGACTTTCAGCATCAAGCAAGGTCAAAAAGGCCCTGAAGCTGAGAACGTAGAAGTAGCATAATTTATTATGTGAACCTAAGTTCATCGTGGTGAAACACTAACCTGTTTCACCATAATTCTTAAATAATTTTCAACTCTATTTTTAATCTCTCTGTATTGCCTTTCATTTCTGATATCCGTTATTCATATTTTTAACTCCGATATACCAAATTAAACGTAAACCTTTATGCGCTAGTCCGTTGTTGGCCAATGATCGCCTTGCGATTTAAATTTAGTCTACTGCTTGATGTGAGTTTAATTATATTGAGTTCATAAAAGTGCGTAAGATTGATATTTCTCCATGGAGAAATATAAAAAATCGGCAGGATATTAATGATCAGTAGAAACAAAAAACACAGGTGTTAATAAAAATGATTCTTTGTAATCTATTTCCCCTCCTTTGTATTGCTTTTTAGATAATCGGCACGTCCTTATTACTATGCGACGAATGCGCGAATAATAACGATTAGCTGTATTTTTAGCTTAAAAAGTCTCAAAAACCACTAAAAAAGAATATTCGGGACAGAAAATAAGCTTATTTTTAATTTTTTTTCAGCCACGATTAAGTTAATTTTAAATGTTATATTTTTGTTTACTTTAACTAGGTGGTTTATCAGTATTCTTACTATATCTGGCTTTGCTGAAATTGCATTTGTCACGTTAGTTACGATAATGTTAATTTTTTTGTGTGAGCCCTTTAAATATCTTACAAACAAGCTGATTTATTTATAGGTTATGCGAAACATGAAGTTGACATGACTTAATGCATTTAGCATTATTGGTAAGTTGATATCTATTAAAAGATATCAGGGTTGTCTTCCCCTTGCGGGTTGATAATTAAATTATAAAAGTAACATTACTTAATTGGTTGGGAACTATGTCTGTTAAAATCAGAAAGAGTCTTGTAGCAACTGCGTTGGTTGGCGCTTTTGCATTTGCAAGCAGCAATGTGATTGCAGATCCTTTGAATGACGTGCAAAAAGCAGGTCAAACAATTCAAAAGGCTGCGGTTAAGTCTCAAACTAAAATTGACAATGTATATGGTCAAACTCAGGAGCTAATCGCTGAGTACCGTAGCATCGTTGATGAGACTGAACTTATGAAAGTGTACAACGATCACGTAGCACGTTTGGTCGCTGACCAAAATGCGTCTATCGCATCGTTCGATCGTCAAATCGCGACTATCGATAACACTAAACAAAACGTTGTGCCTTTGATGTATCGCATGATCGATACGCTTGAGCAATTCATCAAAGCGGACGTTCCATTTAACCTTGAAACTCGTCTTGGACGTGTTGAAAGATTACGTGAGATCATGGCATCTGCATCTGTAACAACGTCTGAGAAGTTCCGTCAGGTACTTGAAGCGTACACTGTTGAAACAGCATACAGTTCAGCTGTAACTGCTTCTCAAGGTACTTTAGATGTTGATGGTCGTAGCATTAACGTTGATATCGGTCGTTTAGGTCGTATCACTTATGTAGCGCAATCATTCGATCTAAAACACGCTTGGGTGTGGGATAACAACACTAAACAGTGGAAAGAATTAGGTGAAGAATACCTAAAACCTGTTAAAGAAGTGATCCGTATGGCGCGTAAGCAAGCCACACTAGAACTTGTTAAACTACCAATTTTTGGCGCGGAGTAATCAATAATGAAGAAACTATTTAAAGGTTTTGCTGTTGCAGCAGTACTGTCTGTTTCTGCCGGTACCGCGCTTAATGCACATGCAAATACTGATGCTTTAGATAAAATTCTTGAGCAAGTAAAGCAAGAGCGTATTTCTGAAGGGAAAATCAATAAGCAACGTGAACAAGAGTTCTTATCAGATCGTGCTGATAAGCAAGCGTTACTTAACAAAGCGAAAAGCCAATTAGCTGCTGAAAAAGCACGTGGTGATCGTCTTAGCAAAGAATATGCACAAAACGAAAATACTTTAGCGGAAAAAGAGCAAGCTCTTCAAAACGCGCAAGGTACGTTAGGTGAAATGTTTGGTGTTGTTCGTCGTGCAGCAGCTGACGCGATTGGTTCAATTGAAGCATCTTTAGTAAGTGCTGAAAAACCAGGACGTGCTGAAGTACTTCGTTCATTAGCTGCGGCTAAAGAACTTCCAACAGTTCGTGAGTTAGAAGAACTTTGGATTTCACTTCAAACAGAAATGACTGAGTCAGCTAAAGTTTCAACGTTTGAAACTGAAGTTGCAGGTCTTGACGGTAACCCGTCAATGAAAAAAGTAACACGTATCGGTAACTTCAACTTAGTTACAGACGATGGCTACTTAATCTACTCACCAGAGACTAAGTCTATACAGCCTCTAGGTAAGCAACCTGACAGCTATATCTTAAAAGGTATTTCTGATCTAGAAGGTACTTCAGCTGATAATTACGCTGGCGTATACGTGGATCCTACACGTGGTGCAATCTTACGTATCAACACGCAGAAGAAGTCTCTTATGGAGTACTACGAGCAAGGTGCTGAAGTTGGTTACATCATCACCGTATTGCTTGCTGTAGGTCTTTTAATCTTCTTAGTACGTTTCGTTGATTTAGCGCTTACTACTTCTAAGATCAAAGCTCAGCTTAAGAACTTGTCTACACCGAATACAAACAACCCATTGGGTCGTATTCTTAAAGTGTACTCTGACAACAAAAATCAAGATGTTGAAAACCTTGAGCTTAAACTTGATGAAGCGATTCTACGTGAAACGCCACGCATCGAAGCGGGTATTAACATCATCAAGATCCTTGCTGCTATCGCACCATTACTAGGTCTACTAGGTACGGTAATCGGTATGATCCTAACGTTCCAAACAATCACATTGTTCGGTACGGGCGATCCGAAGATCATGGCTGGTAACATCTCTCTAGCACTTGTAACTACAGCGCTAGGTCTAATTGCAGCACTACCACTTATCCTACTTCATTCAATTGTTGCAGGTCGTAGTAAGTCGGTACTACATATCCTTGATGAGCAAAGCGCGGGTATCATCGCGACTCACGCGGAGAAGGAGAAAGCCTAATGCTAGTCCTGATGGAGATCTGGGAATCTATCAGGGATTTTGTTGGCACAGGCGGCCAGGTTTTATACGTGGTCGCGATAGCACTCTTTCTTATGTGGGTTTTAATGATTGAGCGCTATTGGTTCTTACTTGCTGAGTTTCCTCGTTTAACGAAGGAAATTGTAGCTAAGTGGGATGCCCGCCAAGACACTACGTCTTGGTACGCACACAGAATCCGTGAAGCATGGATTTCTGAAGCGTCTGAAAAATTAGATCAGCGTATGTTGTTGATTAAAACATTAGTAGCTATATGTCCTTTAATAGGCTTACTTGGTACTGTTACGGGTATGATCGCGGTTTTTGAAACCATGGCAACCCAAGGTACAGGTAATGCACGTTTAATGGCATCAGGCATATCAATGGCAACAATCCCAACAATGGCTGGAATGGTTGCGGCACTATCTGGGGTATTCTTTAGCTCACGCCTTGAGGCAAGAGCGAGAATGGTGAAAGCCAAGCTTGTAGATAGTATGCCTCATCACTAGAGAGAGAATTAAATATGGCACGTAAACAACGTTTTCGTGAAGAAGAAGAAGCAGCGGTAGATATGACGCCAATGCTTGACATCGTATTTATCATGCTTATTTTCTTTATCGTAACTACATCGTTCGTTAAAGAGGCTGGTATCGAGGTCAATAAACCAAAAGCTGCCCAAGCTACGAAGCAAAAAAATGCTAACATTTTTATTGCAATTCGCAGTGACGGTGCAATCTGGATTGATAAACAGCAAGTTGATGTTGAACGTGTTTCAGCAAAAATCGAAAGTTTATTAGCAGAACAACCTACTGATGTTGTAATTTTGCAAGCTGATAAAGAAGCAAAACACGGCACAGTGGTTAAAGTGATGGACCAGATTAAAGCGACGGGTGATAACCTGAGAATTTCAATAGCTGGAGATCAGTAATGATTCGTTTTCTGTTTTCACTGATTGCAGGTGGGGCAGTTACTTTCGGCTTGTTCTACTTCATGGCATACCTCATCTCTGGTGGGGCTGACCGTAATACGGAACAAAAAGAGCAGATCATAGTCGAAATTATGACGAATCCGCCTGAATCTAAGGTGCAGGAGAGGAAGCGTGTACCGCCTCCGCCTCCGCCACCGCCAAAGCAGCCGCCTAAACCGCAGCCGCCACAGCCGGAAAATAGCAACCCAAATACTGGTGGCTTGTCATTTAATATGCCAAGTATCGATGTGGGAAGCACGGCCGGTGGACTAAGTGGTCCAGGTGCATTTGGACGAGATGGTGATGCGACACCTATCGTTCGTATTGAACCAAAATATCCAACACAAGCAGCACGTGATGGTAAAGAAGGTTGGGTTCAACTTTCATTCACAATTGATGAGTTAGGTGGCGTGATTGACGTTGATGTTATAGACGCAGATCCAAAACGTATCTTTGACCGTGAAGCTAAACGTGCATTGCGTAAGTGGAAATACCGTCCTAAGATCATTGACGGGAAACCACAAAAGCAAGTTGGTTTACAAGTTCAACTAGACTTTAAACTTAACCAAGGCAACTAAGGAGGCGAGTAATGAGAAATTTTTCTAAAGTAACTGCACTTGCAATTCTTATGTCTGTGTCAGGTGCATCATTAACTGCACCTGTTTTAGCGGCGCCAGATAACGCGAAAATTGAAGAGCGTAAGAAAGCAAAAACTAAAATCATGGGCGAACGTACTGGTAAAAAAGTAATTAAAGCGTTTGAATTGTATAACGAAGATGATGTTGATGGTGCAATAGCGTTATTGAAAGAGTTAGATCCGTCTAATGACTTTGATAAAGCAACAGTTAATCGTTACTTAGGCAGCATGTACGCTCAAAAAGAGCAATACAAAGTTGCAATTAAGTATATGAAAGCAGCGATTGCACCTGATGTATTGAACTTTGCTGATCAGGCTCAAGGTTTAAAAACCTTGGGCGATATGTATGCGGGTACTGAACAATACAGTGCTGCCAAGCAAGCATATTCTGATTGGATGGACTTCACAGGTGAAGAGGACCCGAAAGTTTACACTCGTATTGCGCAAGCAAGCTATGAGCTTAAACAATTTGATCAGGTTCTTGAACCGGCAAACAAAGCAATTAAGTTATCTAAAGAGCCAAATAAAGCTCCTTATCAACTTAAATTAGCTGCCTATTTTGAGAAAAAGCAATATCAAGATATGGTTAAAGTTGCAGAAGAAATTGTTCGTGTATGGCCTGAAGACAAAAAGTCTTGGGTAGGTTTAGGTAAGTATTATTTACAAACCGAAGACTACCAAAAAGGTCTAGCAACTATGGAAGTTGCATACAAGAATGGTTACTTCGAAAACGAAGTTGAATACAAAGTACTGGCTAACTTTTATTCTTTAAACGAAATTCCTTATAAAGCAGCAGTAACGCTTGAAAAGGCTGTTAAAGAAGAGAAAGTAAAACGCACTAAGCAAAATATTAGCGCGATTGCTAGTAACTACCATCGTTCGAAAGATATAGAGAAAGCTGCTAAGTATTACGAAGAAGCTGCTAAATTTGATGACGACGCTGAGCTCTACCGCAAAGCAGGTTCATTACTTTTACAATCTGAAAAATTCAGCGCTGCTGTTGTTCGTTTGAACAAAGCATTAGAGCTTGGCTCTGATAAAAAAGGCACTATTTATTCAGATTTAGCTGAAGCGTTTTACTACCAAGGTAAGTATAAGCAAGCTTATGCTGCTATTACTAAAGCCATGGACGACCCAAGCACACGTAGGTTTGCTAAAGGTTGGGCTACATATATTAAAGATAAAGCCGCTCGCAACGGTGTTAAAATTTAGTATTTAATGTACTCTAGTATTTTTAAAAAGCCCCATTGGGGCTTTTTTTATTGGAATTGACATGAAAAAAACGCCTATTATTTCACTGCTATTTTGTTTGCTGTTAACGTCTTGCTCTAAGCCTACAGATATATTTTCATCTTATGAAGAAGCGCAAAGCGCGTTAATATCACTTAATACGGCTTTAAGTGCGCAGCCGAATTCACAGGTTACACAGCTCAGTAATGAGCAGCTCCCTTTTACAGATGATTATTTAGAGCGTCGCCACGCTATTTATCAGCAGCTAATGCAAATGCAGTTATCAGCAGAGCAAACCAATCAGGTTAATTATTTAGTTATTGCTGAGCGATTCCCAGAGCGCTATTTTGCATGGCCTGCACAAACAAATGTTTTGGCTAATATGCTCACTATGGCGAAAAATGATGCCCAGTATAAAAATATTGAGCAATGGTTAAGATTTGTAAAATCTCAGCTAGAAGCTGCCGAGCAAAGTAATTTAAAGCTAAATAAAGTTGAACATAGTTATTTAAAAAAGTACGTGCAACAAGCCATAAATCGCACTAACACACCGGTTGAACTTAATGCAGCGTTGAGTGAGTTAAACAATTATTTGGCGCACTATAAGCCAAGAGGCAGCATTGGTTTATCAGGCCTTGCTAATGGCAGTCAGTGGTATCAAAGTAAATTGAATTATTTTGCAAATGCTGTGCTCTCACCGCTTGAGTGGCTAAGTCGTATTGATAGCAAATTCAAATCAATGCAGAGTCAAAAACAGCAAACAACGGTAGAAGCCTCAAATGCCTCACAGCTTACCACATTACTTTTAACTGATTCGAAAATAGCGGGTTTAGACTGGTTAACGGGTTATACGCTATTACCTCTGAGGGCTAACGCTTCACAATTAGAACCAGCCGATGAACTGCTCTATATGGCTATGATGGAGACTGATCTAGGGGTGCATTATCACGCTTGGACATTGTCACAAGCACGCTTAAATTTACTTAAACGACTAAACATAAGTGAAGAGGAAGCGACTTTATTAGTTGAAGATATTCTTTTTTATCCAGGGCAAGCGTTTAGTTTTGCTCCACAACTACTTAATTAAACTTTAGTGCGCTATTAACTAGCGCACTGATCACATCGCTGCGCTGCAGGGTCTTGCTCTAAGCGCTGCGCTGATATTTTTTCCTCACAGTCACAACAGTAACCATACTGGCCAATGTCAATTTGGCTTATTGCCGCTTCAAGCTTATTCATACGCTCAATCAAGGGATTATACTCGGTGCCTAATTGCTGAGCTGCTATATCAAGCCACTCTTCATTTGAGGTACGGGTTAGTATACAAAGCAAATTGTGATGTGTAGGGTGTGTAGATTGTGATAGCAAGCCTAATATAGTCGCTTTAACACTTTCAATTTCATCGTTTAGTCGTTGCTGATGATGCATTAGCAGTATAACCCTTAAATTAGTCCTCAGTGATACTGCTATTATCTAGTTAGATTATCTTAGATGTTATGATTTGTATCAAATTGTGGCGCTTTCGCATATTTTTTTAATACCTCTGCCACTTCATCTTTGGCTTTTAAACGACGTATTTCGTCAAATAATAGTCCTGCTTGTGGGTACTGACGTTTTAAATAACCAAGCCATTGTTTTGTGCGTGAGGCAAAGTACTTGGTATCTTTACTGGCGGTTTGGTGCATGGATGAGTAAATAATATGGTGTAAAATATTTTCCCACGTTAACTCACTATAATCTTCATTATTAATATGAGCTTTAATTTTACGAGCTAAATCAGGATGTGAAAGGGCGCCACGGCCAATCATTAAGTCAGTGCAACCGCTGCGCTTTTGGCATAAAAGGGCATCTTCTACCTGCCAAATCTCCCCATTGGCGACCACCGCAATTTGTTTATCTTTAACTAAAGGAGGGATTTTTTCCCAATAGGCAGGCGGGTTATAGCCATCGCGTTTAGTTCGCGCATGAATGGCGATACTGCTCGCACCTGCACTGACAACGGCATCGACAATCTCTTGGCTATTACTATCATCATCAAAACCTAAGCGAATTTTTGCACTTACCTCGTGTTCAGCGTCTACGGCATCCCTTACAGTTTTAATTATTGAATACATATGTTCAGGGTCTTTGAGTAAAACAGCGCCCCCTTTGCTTTTATTCACCGTTTTTGCCGGGCAGCCAAAGTTTAAGTCAACACCATGGGAGCCTAAGCCAACTGCTTTTACTGCATTTTCAGCTAGGACGTCAGCCACTTGGCCCAATAACTGAATTCGAACTGGCGTGCCACATCGAGTTAGCCCTGCATTTTTTAGTTCAGGGCAATAGCGGTGAAATACTTTATCAGGCAAGCAAGTATCTACAACGCGGATAAATTCAGTCACACAAAGATCAAAGCCACCTATGTCGGTGAGTAGTTGGCGCATTTTAAAGTCAACGACACCTTCCATAGGTGCTAAAACAAGTTTCATAGTGTGATTAATTTATTACTGAAAAAGAGCGCCAGTTTACCTGTAAATCATAAATTGATAAAACGCTTATTAGGGTTCATAGTTAGTTTACTAAGTTATTTTTGAAAAAATAGATAATGTGAAAGTTTTTAGTTTTATGCAGGTCTACTTGTATAATGATGTTCAACAAGTTTAGAAGGTAATAAAAAATGAATACAATAAAGAAAAATTCAATTGCATTAACACTCGGCGCAGTGGTTGTTGGTAGTGCAAGTATGGCCAGTGCAGATGTACAAGCTAACCCATTTGAATTTCAGCAAATGGTTGCTGGTTACCAGTTAGACGCAGGTGAAGGCAAGTGCGGCGAAGGTAAATGCGGTGAAGCTAAAACCAAAAAAGAAGGAAAGTGCGGCGAAGGTAAATGCGGCGAAGCGAAGGCCAAAAAAGAAGGTAAGTGCGGCGAAGGTAAATGC
>NZ_JQFL01000088.1:0-16124 GCF_000764215.1 Pseudoalteromonas sp. ND6B | reverse complement strand
GCATCAAGCCAGATAAACGGGTAAAGCGTGTCTAAGCTGCGCGCTTGCCATGCTTTAAGCTCTGGTATCAGTTGGTCTGTTACGGCAGTGATGGTGGCCTCTGATACTTCAACGCCATACATATCCTGTATGTGGCCTCGAATATCTCGGTAGCTCATACCTAAAGCAAACATAGATAGAATTTTCTCATCAATTTCAGGCGTTAACTTGGTTTGGTTCTTTTTAACAAGCTGAGGTTCAAACGAACCTGAACGGTCTCTGGGCGTTTCAAGTTCGAATTGACCTATGGATGACTTAACTGTTTTTTTGGTTGAACCATTTTTACGGTTAACTTCGGTCTCAGATTCTAAATGCTGCTCTAATTCAGCTTTAAGAGCCGCTTCGGTGAGTTGTTTAATTAATGGTGTTAGAACACCGTCTTCGCCAGTAAGGCCTTTACCAGCTTGAAGTTCAGCTAATGCTTTGTTGAAGTCGAAAGATTGAGTCATGTGTCACTCCTGTTTTCTTAATAATACTGAAATGACACAGATTTCTAAACACTACCACTTAATACCTTAAATCCCGTTATAATAACGGACGTTCACCCAACTCGTATTTGACAGAATCGACTTAGAGTATTAACCCCAAGTCATTCTCTTTGGTTAATCTTTACTTGGGCAAAGCGAACTAAACGATATATTGGTATAATCTTTAGCGGCACAGTGCAAGAGCTGCGCTATGCCTCTTTTTTATCAACAAGTCCCCAGAGTTGAGCAAGATCAACATCATCACTGGCAGGACGGCTTTCTTTGTTTTCGATATAATCTACCTGCAATACAATCGGTAAATCGAAAGCTGTACCAGTGACAACACATGCTCCTTTAGATAGGTTCGGTATCAAACTTTTAGACATTCGATCTAGCGTGCTAATCGTATTGTCTATCAGTAATAAGTCCTTATCATTGACAAGCCTATGAATAAAGAAGTTGTGAAGCTGAGACATTATCGTTGGTGAAATGTCTGCTGGTCTTTGACTTGATAGTGTCAGATACATCCCAAACTTACGTCCCTCTTTGATGATCTCTTCGAACATCTCCAGTCTGTAATCTTTCCAGATCTCGTGCTCACGACTTGACTGTTGCGACAAGATGTTATGTGCTTCATCAATAATGAAGTGTAAAGTATTTTGAGGGGGCGTATCGACATTATCTCTGTGTTCTTGATAAAACATCTTCGCCAGCAGCAAAGGCACAATTTTCTTAGTTGCTTGATTACATCCTCTCAATGAAACAACATTAAGTAGCTTGAACTCACCATTTACATTTTCTTTGATGATAAAGATTTTTCTTAGGTCATTAACAGCACTTTCAACTCTCTTCAAAAGAGGTTGAATATGTTCAAACTGAATATGCCCGTATGATAAGTCTCTTAGTAATTGAAGGTTAATACGGACGACCAATTCATCTAAAGGATCAATATTTGCTAGATCTAATGCATTTAAGATTGGTCTTAGGTTGATTGTAAAATTATTATTAGAATCAAAGTATTCCCAATTTGGCACCGCTTTACATGCAAATTTCGAGTTTTTATCAAACCAAAAAATGTTACTTAGCTTCTCTATTAGAGGAGCGCTTGAAAGGTGCTCTGCGATAACCTTAAGATGAACTAAAGAATCTCTGCTTTGTGCTGGGCTTACAAAACATAAATAAAACGTACCTATGATATAGTCCTTTAAATTTTCACCTTTACTTATGTCTTTCTTTCTTCGCTCAATAATTCGGTTGATGAATGGGGTCTGGGTATTAGAAGTGGCTTGAAACAGCAGAGCTAATATTTCAGTGTTCCAAAGCTGCTCACTTGCTAACGGTAACTTTTCACCTTCTTTTTTACCCGTGCTTAGGTTGAATGATTTTTTGTTATCAGGGTTCTTGATGAGCTGATTACCAGTGTATTCACCGTTAAAATCAATCAAGAGAAACTGACTTTTACCTTTCAGTTTTTCTTCAAAGTTGGAAAACAACTCCGCATAAAGCTTTGTTAGCGTGTTAGATTTCCCACTACCAGTGTTGCCGAAAATACCAACGTGGCTATTAAAAATCTTGTTCCAAGGTAGTGATACGGGTAACTCCTCTTTCAACATTTTTCCTATATTGAATGTATCTGCTCCCTGACTGAAAATACTAGTCACTTGGCTCTCATTGAGCAGATAAGCATTATCTTTGATCATCGGCATTAATTTGATGCCGTCTTTAAACTTACTTTGCTCAAAGTAACCGATGGGCTTGGCTTCTACTTTACGGATATACTGAATTTTTTTGTCTTCTACTTCAAATCGGTTTTCATCCAGATATTCACCTTCAACGATACACACAATGAGACAAAAGCCGCGCTTAATGCCAATGTATTCACGTATAGAAACACCCTTGTACTTCTTTCCATCGTGAAACATAGTTTCCAAGCTTGACTCATCAAAGATGCGCAGAGTGACTTGAGTACCGCGAACCGCAATTACTTCACCAACGTTTATGCTCATCTAGATGTCATCCCTAAGCAAGTCAGCATTGAATACAGCTTTGTTGAACATAGTGAAGTCTAATTTTTCACCTTCGAACTTTATTAGTGTGACGTTCTTATAACCACTAAAGTAGCCATCCATATATTCATGCTCTTTGTCATTGAAGCAACAAACGAATACTTGTAGTTTGTGGTTAGACAGTGAACGTTTAATCAAGTTACGGATGTGCTCGTCAGCAAACGAAAAAGCAAAACTAATTAAAATTGAATTTTTCTCTTCCAAATGATAACTGAGCAAGCGAAGCATTTGGTAATAATGCTCCTCAAAGACAGTTTCATGAAACTTCCACTTAGTTGGGTTTACAATAGGGAGTTTATCGTAAGATTTCCAAAACGCAGTTCGGATGCCTTCATTGATCTCCACTTTGAGGTCGAGTAAATCTTGTGTTGTTTTGGTTTCATCATTCAGAATTTCACTTAGCTGCTTAAGACTGTCGCGAGCTTCTTCTGGAATTACCACGGCAGTATCAAGGAAGTTGTACTCTACCTTGATAGTGTCTTTTAATTTACGCCAATAAGCAGAGCCATGCAGATTGATAAAGTTGATTTGTGGTATATCAGATGAGTTTCGTCCAAACACGCCTGATTGACAAACGTAATTATTGAAATTGCGTGCGGATAGGGTTCTTTCGAGGAAGCCACTTGCCCCGTCATTGATGTTGAATTCAAGATTCCCTTTCTTAATCATCTTGTCTGCAACTAATGGGACACAGCCATCGTAGTTAGTAGTGAAAAGGTTACAACGTCTTTGAAAGTCACTCTTCTGTTGTAATAGCCTTACGATAGAGTCAATGAAAATTTCATAATTTTCGATAGTCTCTTTTCTTAATTTTATTTTTTCACAGACCTTACACTGATCGTCATTCGTACATTCTTCATCATGAGGAATATGAATATCACTAAGCTGAAACTTAGATACTGGTTCGATAATGTTTTCGTAGTAGTACATAAACAGCAAAGCGTGATGACTTTTATACTGATCTCCGAGCTGATCTAACTTAGTTGCTAGTGTTTCAATCGTTTCGTTCTTTTCCTCATAATCAGAGTCTCTGAGGGGCAACCATAGTGTCGGGAATAGACCACTAGAGGCTCCTGCACCGATAAGAAAGTTTAGTTTGTGTTGGTAAATTTCGTTTAAAGGTATAGTTGCCATTGAGACTCGTTAATGAATTGATAAGCGTATTGTTTCATAGTAAACCTATTACATAAATCCAGTCAAAGAGTCGCGTGAATAAATGGTGCATATATGCACATATCAGATGAAACACGGAATGGGTAGAAGTGAGTTAGCTGGATATCTGCTTTGAAGAAATATAAATAAAACTCTGAAGTATAGTGACCGCCCGTAATTAGCTCATTACAACTGTATACATAATTTAATTTAGTGAGCTACTTCCATCAAGCGCCATAAGCTGGCGTTGAAAACAGCGTTTTAAGCAACGAATAATAGATTGCTAATATGTGAAAACGAAGTGGAACTGGGCAAAGTGTTACGAGTTCAACTTTAAAACTTTGTTATGTAACTGATACGAAAGCCTTTTGAAGAACCTCTTGCACATTGCCTGCATGGCAATTAATTAGACCCGTAATGTAATGTGGGTGACCATTTTCAGTTTCGAACTCATAGGAACCAGCGAAATCCAAATACTCACCTCCCGATAGTTCAACACCATTACTTTCTAAATATTCAAATGCCTTAACTATGAAATTGAAGATGCATGGATTAATATTAACAACCTCACCATACCACCCCAAAACAGACTTAATTACTATCTCTTCATCAGTACGGTACTTGCTGGGAATAGTTGAAATAGCTTCTTCAACCAAACTGGTTGGAACTAAGCACAAATATAGTAAGTCAGTTGTAATTGGCGGAAGATCTTGCACTGGAATAATACGTAATTCGTTAACTAGTTCTTCTTGATGATGAAATAGGTTTCTGAGCGCTTTTAAAGCAATAAACTCCTGAATATCAAAAAAGCCGCCCAGCTTTTCCTTACCTAACTTATCATTAAGACTATGTATTGCGTTTAGCAAATTAAACAAAGTGTCTAGGGTTGGACTAACACAATGTGATTGATAGAGCCTAAAAACTCTTTCACTCGCTGGAACTACTGCTTTCATTTTTTCTCCCAAATTTAACCCGTTAAATAACGTCCACAGCATACGCTGTTTTGAAGTGGAGGCGAGGCCACTACTGAAAAGTAGTCGCAATGCCTGCGATTGTTTGGCTTATACTTGGTAGCCGACACTCCGCATCTCTTTTTTTAGATCTTCCTTCCAATTTCCTTGTGGATCAAGGGCAACATAAACGACTCCGCTTATATCGTTGGGCGTTTCAACTGTGTCTTTAACAATTGCTGCAACCCTTGGTCGCCCCAACTTACCAATCAGGTACCCGTGCTCAAAGATTACATTCTGCCTAGCTCGATAAGCACCATTTAAAGCCCCAACTTTTGAGCCAACATCACAAGGCGTATAAAGCACGATCCCGAAACCTACATTTGAATAGTACTCAATTTTTTCGATTATTGTTCGGCCGGAGCTTGCCTGCATGTGCAAAATTACTGGCTCAAGACCTAGACTTTCGATGAAATCAGCCATTTCAAGCTTTGCTAGATCATCATGACCGTGGACAATAAATACTTGTGAAGTATTGAATATAAATTGGCCTCCGGGCATTTGCGGCGCTACTACGGGAGGAGGTGGCTCTTTTAGGGCTTGGGAAGCGTCTAGCTGTTGCTGTGTAATATGACCCTTTCTAAGGAGAGCTTCAAAAAGAGGTTCATCTTTTACCGCCCAGTGAGTTCTCGATAGTTCAAAGCGACCCAAATCAAAATCAACCCTCATACCTTCGATTGCCCCTATTGCTAGCCGCGGTAATATAGGATCAAATTCAAAGTTGATAACGACTGTATTTTGTCTCACACGAATGTCAGTTATGTATCCGATCCGAGATTCGCACTCTTCATTCTCAACAACAAAAATACAAGGGAAACTTTTAAGCTCTCTAATAGACTTCTCGTCAAAATTTCTGTATCGCTCTTGGATTTCATCAGCCGTGTATTCAACAACTGAACGCCCACGTTCCATTTCATAAGGGCTTGAATCCCAACTTTCTTTACCCCATGAAATAAGTAAGTTAAACAACTTGTATCTCCCAAATCGGTGATTAGCCTAACAGTGTTTTTTAGCAAACATTGTTTATATAAAATTTCCATAAAATACAGACACCATAGCTGCAACATACTGTTCTAACAGTCTTTACCATGCCTGCCCTCACAAATCGCAAAACATGTCTGTATAGTCGTAAATGCTCAACTAAGTTCATAGTCTGCTATTAAGTAAAATTGGTCAAGAACTGACATGAGAAAGCGGTCCGGAATCTCGAGCTAAACGGTTTGGGGCAGAAACGAGTTCACCAAAATGTAGTGATGCTTAAGAAATTCTATAGACTTAATGACTTAATGACTTAATGACTTAATGACTTAATGACTTATAGGCTGAATTTTTTATAAGAAAGTCATTAATACAATTTCACCAATGATCAATTTATAGCTTTGAATACAGTTATCACTTTGCGAAAAATAGTTCCTATCCAAATATTTCGTCTACCTATGATCATTACAACCATTGAATGAGGCGTTTGTATGGAACCTCTCCAAGAATTAACATCTATTGATGACGGAGAAGGTATATCCTCAGGATGCGTATGCCACTCACCAATATATTGAAAGTGCCCATTAGAGCTTTTAAATGCAGTCATGACCTTTTGCTGGTGATGCGGGCCTTTACGATTCACGCAATACCTTGTTTGGTGATCTCCTGGTCCGGGCTCAGAAATATCACAGATGACAATATGCCCCCCACGCCTTTCACCTATAAGCACTCCACCTGCTTCTACTGCTAGAGGGTTCATTTGTCGGTACGATAATAGTTTATCAACAACCATTGGTTCTATTACGACTAGCTGGCCGCTTTTATCCATAAATACTATTTCTTCATTATTCATCATTACATATTGCACATCTTGACTGTTTTTCCAAAATCCGTCGCTTACCTGTTCTATAACGTTCATCAAGCATAAATTCACTATATGACCAAGGCAAGCATGGCTTTAAGGTATTTAATGCGGCTTCTTGCGCTATAGCAGCCGTTATATGACTGACTGCTGCATCATATGTTGTGTACGTATTCCCACAACTTACAAAACGCTCAGCTGCTTGGTCTATGTCCACAAAACGTAAATCCATATTGGCATTATCTTTTGACCCTTGATGAACAGAGCTATCTACATTCATGCAGCCATAACAACTACGTCCATCGTCAACAAAGACTTTTGCTGCTCGACCATTACCATCGTTAAATGCATGGATTATCATAGGACGCTCATTGTCTCTCATTTGTCTAACAACATACGCTAACCTTTTAGATATTGGTGCGCGGCCAGTCGCATCTATCACTAGATCGTATAGTACCAATGATGACTCATTGATGGGGAACCGGTAACCAAAACCTCGTATGTTTTTGGTGACATATATAGAGTCCATTAAAGTGTCAACCAACGCCTCAGCCTTATTTTTGCCAAAATCATTTGCTTTAAGTGAATGCCTAGAGAAATTATGAGGCTTAAACTCATCGTGATCATATAGGTGAAAATAACCTATACCGCTTCCAGCACCATTCCTTAGTAATAGATGAGCTAAATATCCCCCTATAGTTCCACAGCCTACTAGAGCAACTTTCTTACCCGATAAATCACCATGCGCAGCTCTATTTCTACTCTGTAGCGTTTTCTTATCAGCTTTTGTTACGCTAAATCGCTTGAACGATTTACAAGAGTGCTTACTTGATAAAATCGCAACTCTATTTAAAAAAGATCCAGCCTTACCTTTCTTTGTAGATCTTTTAGATACCGTTCGATTACTCAGTCTTGTTGTATTCATTTCCAAGGACACTGCAATTGGATCTTGATTTACTATATCAAGAAGTAAGATGTTTCGTTTTTTTACAGAACGATAAAGGCTATTAGCTAGATGGCTTCGAGCATTAGAATCTACTTGTTTAAGCCATAAAAATAGGTCTTTTAAGCTAGTAGGTGGCCAATTGATACCAGACAAGCGAGTAGGGTTAACCCTAATATAATGTGTAGAAATACAAGAATGATTAACACTCAATTTTAATTTACGTTGAGTTAACCACTTAGTTAGATCTTCATTAATACCTTTTGTGTCTTCCGTTGTAACAAACTCACAATAGCTGCTGCTTGTATCATTAGCAGGTTCGAGCATAACAGTTGTAAAACTGACTTTCCTATTGCAATCCGCTAACAGATATAATGACCCTTGTGACTCCCAGTACGATACAAACTCATTTTGTAGCTCTATGTCTCCAACATCGTTGTCATTCATAGATAGGACAGCATTGTTGAGAGTTCGTTGAATCTGACAATCTATCTCGTTATACAAACTAGGAAGATCATTAGGATTCCAATCAGCTTCTTTCTGCTCGACATAGCAAAGATATCCATCATGTGAAATGTGAGGAATTAGCCTACCTTCATATGAAGAAGGAACCAGATAACAATATACCGTTGGGAGCTCCACATGTGGATCATTTGGGACAATCAATATAGTAGAAAAGACGCCACCAGGTGTATCATAATCTTTTGTATAATATCCCTTTCCTGAATTTTCTCTGTAGAGAATCGATGCTACAGGTAGCCTTTTTGACAAGGTATAACGAAATCCTACTTGCAACATCAATTGATGTACATCTATCATTCTAGTTAACCACTAACCATAGAGGAGCTTATCTGCGTCGGAGAAGTGCTTTGAGCAGGCTCAGCATTAAATGCGGGGGCTGCGGCAATAATTTTTATTAAGTTTTCATCTGTTACACGATTACCAAATATATTAGATAGTATTGATAACGCATCTTGCTTTGTCGATGCATTTTCAGCATTTTGTAAAGATGCAGGCAACTGCTCTAATTTAGCGACAATACCTTTGTGAAAGTCTTCATGTTCCATCTGTGCTGGGAATAATGGTCGATTATCTGTATCATCAGGGCTCTCTACACCGCTCTTAAATTCAAGTGCAAAATTCTTAGCGACTACTTTCATGATGTCCCCCATATCTTTGGAATTGACTGAATGCTTGCTCAGAATTTCAACGGCTGCCGCCATCAAACTAATTGAACTTGGACCACCTACATCCCACTGAGCATCACGCCAAGCTTTCATAAATCGACATACGGGGCGAACATGAGAACCTATCCTTTCACAAGCATCATTAAACCAATCTTCAACAATTTTAGGATCGCTGTTCATCCACTTGTGCGTACCAGGTCCTTCATCTCTTAAAGCTAAGTTAACGGTTTTTGAATCTAATCGCTCGAACATCACATCATCAGAGTCTGCAGCCTTCTTAACATGACTCAACGATTCATAAATATTATTGGCAGACTCAAGACCTAGGCTACGGTCTTTGGTAATAAAACCCTTATCAGGAATTGCATACATAGGAACGTCTATGTGCGTATTTTCTTCAGCGATTTTGATACGAGCACAAGTTCGCTTACTTTCAAATTTCCAGCCAGGGTTTTCAGCGACTAAGGACTTCAAAGAAGTATCAACTAAAAGTGTTAGCAGCTTATGGCCAATTTTGGGGTTTTCAAAGACTGTCATTGGCAAATATGTACCATCGTCTATATCCATCTCTTGACAGGGCCAAAAGGGCTTATTTAATGTGCCATATTGGAAGCTACCTTGAGTCCCAAACCTAGGCTTTAATTTTATAAACCCATCTCTAACATCCTCCTCCATCTCGTATATTAAGCGTGCTACAGTTTGCTGTTCTGCGGGGGATAGGTGGCATATTCTTGTTGATTTTAATCGGCCTTTAACATCTTCTTCGGACTCTAATTTTCTAAAATTGATTGCTACTTCTATGACTTCATCAAACACTTCTCTAATGCGCTTACGAACATGGGCTCGCAATCTTTTCAACTTATTATTTTCATTATCTGTTAGTTCCAATTTTTTTAATAAGCTACCATCACGGCCCATGTAGTATGTATGTAAACTCCATTTCATATTTTTTCCTCCGAATTTGGTCTATCAACACTAGTTCTTAATGGTTTAAAAAGTGCTGCAGGCTCATTAAAGAAGTCTCTTAATGCACCATTTTTTGCGTATTCTTCTGAAACAAGTTGCTTTCCTCTTCCTGCAAGATCAGCAAGAGAACTTAAACTAGAATTATCTAAAGTTATATCGCTTGCAGCTTCATTTGGAACCTGACTATCAAGCTTGATATAGTTACCAGATGCCTCATAAATAGCCAATTCCCGTTTAAGCATGTTTTGATGCAAAATTTGGTTTGCAGCCATAGTGCTTAACACTAACCTTTCTCCCAGCCCCCACAGTCCAAGATATCCACCTTTCCAGAAAGACTTGGAGCTCAATAAATTTGGACTTACTGCATATTCTTCGCCCATCGTACCAATATTCAATATATGAATATCTTCGTAATTTACGTGTGGGAAATCCGATTTCATATCACCAAAAACCTCATGCAAAGCTATGAAACTTGGGTTGTTGGCTACAAGGCCACCATCTATAAATCTGAAGCCTAAATCTTCAATATAATGTGGCGCAAAATAAGTTGGAGCCGCTGAGGTTGCCATAGCTGCATCGATGAGGCGTATAGTTCCATCTCTGGTAAAATCAGGATTATGCGGAGTTTTAAAAAACTGAGGCTTTCCTGTTGACAAATTGACAGAAGGAACCAACACTCGTCTAGCAAGATCGTTGAAGGTAATTTCATCTCCAATCATTGCAACAATGGCTTTTCTTAATGGGTCACTTTTATAAGTTGGCGCTATAATTTTTCTAAAAAACTTTCTAAAACCATCGGCGAAGCTGTGTATAGGAAATATCTTACTGCTTTCTTTAAAAAACACTTCTTTGAGTTCGCGAGCGGATTTACCTTCAGCAAGACCCAAAGCAAGAATTCCACCAATTGACGCCCCAGTGATCAAATCAAAGTAATTACCTATTCTGACATCTGTTTGGCCTGTCTTTTGTTCTATTACGTTTTCTAGTTCGGCAAGCACACTTATCGTGAACAGTCCTCTAACACCTCCCCCGTTTAAAGCAAGAATTCTTACTTTTTTTGACTTCGCATTCGATTTATTTGAATCCATAGCATGCTTCCAAAAATTAATTGCATTTCAACACATATGGGGGCGTATATTTTTTAATCAAGAACTGATTATCAATAATAAAAATCAGTTATTTACTTCATGCGTGGAAATTGAAAGGGAATACTCATTTTAGATATGTATATACATTATTTAGACAACTTCAGTGACGGAGTAAAGCTGGCCACTTGCGTAGACATTCCATTACAAAACCTTATTTAAGAACTAACTTTCTAAAACGTTTCTGTCCAAAAACGAGTTTACCCGATCGTCGGCTTCTCACACTAGGCGGACTTCTCCAAGGTGCCATAACAGGGCATTAGTAACACTTATTTAAGAGATAAAAAACAATTGGTTATAATTAGCGAAGAAGGATCAATAGCCAACTATTTTTGTCTTTTTAAACAACTTGCTAGCGCTGAATTACAATTAAATGGTCATTTGGGATAATTATATTTATAGGTTTTTCAATACCGTTTTGAATTAGGACTGCATTTTTCCCAAAACCATTAAACAGAATGTTCATATTTTCAAATGTCCCATAGTCATCACCAAGACTGCTTGTTTTTGCTTTTATATTGTGTGCTTCAACATATTTTATATAAGGCTGTTTAATATGGACAGTGACTTTATCTTCTTTAACATTACTGAGCCTCATTGCCCCATCAAGTAGTTTTCCTGATACTCCTCCAAATAGAAGAGGTATAAAAAATATGACAGTAACTAATATTTTTTGATGTTTTTTTAAGGATAAGATTCTTTTATTATCAGTGCCTGTTAAATTTTCTTTAGACTCAATATCTAGAATTTCATTTCCACTTCCCTGATGCACGCTCCATAAATAAGCACAACTGAAAACAGCAACAATCAAAGAACCAACAACCTTAATATCAAAAGAACCAAAACCCAAAACAAATAAAAGACCGAATAGTGCAAAAACAAAGTGCTCGGCTTTAGCTGTAATTATATTTAATTTAGGGATAGGAGTCTTTTTACCAGAAAACTTGTTGTAAATTTTTATCACAAAGCTAAACACCAAATAGATCACATTCCAAATTGGACGTAATGTTATTCCAAGACTAGTTAAACTTACTGTAAATAATAAATATACTCCGCCAAAAGCAATAGCGAGCATCAAAAATAACAAACCGTCACCTATACTCACATCTCTGGGGAAATAGCCTATCCTCCAGCAATAAACTAATAGGACTGAACCACCTATAGTCAATCCAGTTTTGAATACGAGACTCAGTGCTTTATTTGCAATATCTAGTTGTTTATCTAATATCTCTAATGAACTCAAACCAAATCCTTTCGCTCTAACATTTATTGAACACTACACTTCTGTGGTTTGTAACACCAAAACAGCATATATCTTAATAGTTTCACTAATAATTACCTTTGTAAACAGATAATTAAATAGCTAAAATTTAAACATGTTAACTTTCACCAATACGGCGGTTAACGATGCTATAGAACAATTTAGGAGATAATTCATTAATAAAAGAATAAGTTTCTCAATGTCCGTTAACGATACAAGCCGAACTTCAATATCGAAATATATTACCCATAAAAAATAATTCCCTCTCATTTGCTTTCTTATGATTTGCTCAAGAAACCGCCTTTATGTTAATAACTAAATAGGCTTTTAGGCTAGTCTTTAATTAAGATTATTCCACATAATAATTTTCACGAAACGGTGACACCTCATTAAAGATGATATATCGATAAGTCATTGTTTTGCTGAAGTAAGAACGATATTAGCTTAGTTTAGCTCTCATTTTACATTTAAATTTCTTGGTAAGCGTTGCAAGCTGAATTATACTGTACAAATAAACAGTATTGAGGTGCGTATGTTTGTTATTCCAATTTTTATAGAGGCCGGTATTACAGGATTTGAGTCTCCTGCAGCAGAATATACAGAGCTTGGGATTTCACTCGATGAACTCATAATAAGGCACCCTAATGCGACATTTATCGGTTTAGCATCGGGTGAATCAATGCAAGATGTAGGGATTTTCGATGGTGACTTACTCGTTGTAGATAGATCTGAAAATGTGAGTACTGGCGATGTGATTGTTGCGAGTTATAACGGGACTTTTGTGTGTAAAATAATAGATAAAACAAACCGTTTACTCATTTCTGCATCTAAAAACTATCAGTCTGTTTATATCTCTGAAGATGATGATTTTAAATTAGAAGGTGTTGTTACTTCGAGCATTCGTCTTCATAAGAATAGAGCCGAGCTGAGTCGATGTTTGCCCTCGTAGATGCTGTTGCTTTTTATGCGAGTGCAGAAAAGGTCTTTGACCCCTCTATTCGCTTTAAACCAGTTGTGGTTCTAACAAATAACGATGGGTGTATTTGCGCCATATGCCCTATTGCCAGAAAGCTTAACATTCCTAAATTCCAGCCTTACTTCAAAGTTAAAAACTACCTAGAGCAACAGAATGTGATTGTTCGCTCATCAAACTATGAGCTGTATGCTGATTTGAGCGAGCGAATGATGACGGTGATAAACCGCTTTTGTGATGACCACTATGTTTATAGTATCGATGAGTCTTTTCTTCGTTTTACTGGCTTCACTAAAATCATTGATGATTGGGCCGACTATGGGCAAACAATACGCCGTGCCGTTTGGCGTGAAACCGGTCTACCCGTTGGTGTTGGGTTTGGTACGACACCTACGCTAGCTAAAGCCGCCAACCATGCAGCTAAAAAGCTGTCCGGCTATAACGGTGTTGCAGTTATCAACGATGAGCATTCTCGCCAAGCAATATTGACGCGAATGGATGTCACTGATGTATGGGGCATAGGCTCCCGTCTAGGAAAAAAGCTTAGGTTTATGGGGATTAACACGGCATGGGAGCTCGCTTGTCAAAACCCTAAAGCCATGAGAAGAATGTTCAGTGTTGTCATTGAGCGAACAGTCAGCGAATTAAACGGTATTGCGTGTTTAAGTTGGGATGAAGTAAAGCAGAATAAAAAAGAGATATACTCTACAAGAAGCTTTGGTGAAAGAGTCAGTGACATAACAACACTAAAATCAGCTCTCGTTACGCATGCTGCCATTGTTGGCCGCAAACTTAGGAAGCAGCACTCTTTAACAAAACGTATCGTTATATTTGCTGCTAGCTCACCTCACGAAGAATTTTATTATAAAAAATCACTTCTATATGAGTTTCCCATACCGACATCAGATACCAGTGTTATGGCTAGAGCCGTTTCGGATGTCATAAATGATATTTTCAACGTAAATACGCGCTTTTATCGCTGCGGTATTGGTGCAATAGAATTAGAGAGTGAGTTATTCCAACAGGCTGACATGTTTTCTGTCAGTGAAGATAAACCAAGGATGATGGAATGCTTAGATGCTATAAATAAACGTTATGGCGCGGGTACTTTATCACTCGGCAGTGAAAAGCTTACACAAACATGGAACATGAAGCGTGCTTTCTTATCACCTCACTACACAACACGTTGGTCAGACATCCCTATTATAAAATGCAATTAAATCGGTTATTGTATATTTATCAACCCTAGTTTTAGACAGTGACGTTATTGGTTAAAAAAGTCAGGTATAAGGAATTTAAATGAAAGCGCTAATATTAATACTAACTTTGATGGCCTCCAGTAGTGCCTCAGCTCACAGTGGTCGAACGAATTCAGAGGGTTGCCATAACGATAAAAAGCGAAACGAGTATCACTGCCATAGCGGTAAAAGCAAGCCAACATCCAGTACGCCAAATATAATTAAATCAGTGCCAAAAGGCTTCGCGGTTAGCTCGCTTACTTATAATAGAAAAGATTGGCCCCACTGGGTTGATGCCGATAATGACTGTCAGGATGCAAGAGCTGAAATACTCATTAGAGATTCAAAGTCACCAGTTAAATTTAAACGAAATAAACCCTGCAACGTTTCTTGGGGTGAATGGATGGACCCATACACTGCTCAAACATTTTTTAAAGCCTCAGATATCGACATAGACCACATTGTACCCTTAGCCCACGCTCATGAAATGGGTGGTAAATACTGGACTCGAGAGCAAAGAAGAGCGTTTGAATCGCCCCGTGTTTGCCAGAGACTCAATAACTTGAGAAACTGGAACTATGAAAAAATCAAATCGCTATACATCAGAATTTCGTGAACGTGCAATTAGGCTTGTTACCACACAACAGCATGAATACCCTTCTCTTTGGGCTGCGCTAGTATCGATTTCAGATAAACTGGGATGTACCCCAGAAACACTTAGAGCATGGGTCAAGAAATCTCAAGCTCAACCGTCTAAACCCTCTTCTAATACGCAATCAACTGAAGAACGCCTTGCCGTCTTAGAGCGCGAGAATAAAGAGCTCAAGCGAACGAATGATATCCTGAGGCAAGCTGCCGCTTTTTTCGCCCAAGCGGAGCTCGACCGCAAACAGAAGTAATAGTGGATTTTATTGATGCTTGCAGAGAGCATTACGGTGTCGAGTCAATTTGCAAGGAATTGCCGATTGCACCATCAACGTATTATTCTCATAAACAGATACAAAGAGAGCCTGAGCGACTGTCTAACCGCAAAAAGCGTGATGCTGAGCTGATAATACTCATTCGCGAAGTGTGGGAGGATAATATGTCAGTTTATGGTGCAAGAAAAATATGGAAGCAGCTACAGCTTGACGACCATCAAGTCGCCCGCTGTACAGTCGAACGATTGATGCGAGTTATGGGAATTCAAGGTGTTCGTCGGGGTAAAGCACATAAGACAACGATACCTGACGAGCAACAAGATAAGCCACTTGATTTAGTTAATCGTCAATTTACTGCTGAGCAGCCAAATCAACTTTGGGTAGCTGACATCACCTATGTTGCCACATGGAGTGGGTTTGTTTATGTCGCTTTCGTGATAGATGTTTTTTCACGATACATTGTAGGTTGGCGTGTATCAACGACAATGCACACAGAGCTTATTCTTGATGCGTTAGAGCAAGCTATTTGGCATCGTGGCAACCCCGAAGGGTTAATTCACCACAGCGACAGAGGCAGCCAATATTTGTCTATACGATACACTGAGCGACTTGCTGAAGCTGGAATTCAAGCGTCTGTAGGCAGTGTGGGTGACTCTTATGACAATGCATTGGCTGAAACAATAAATGGATTATTTAAAACAGAGATTATTCGCAGAAATGGCCCGTGGAAGAATGTTGATGCTGTTGAATACGCAACGTTAGAGTGGGTCAATTGGTTTAATAATCAACGCTTATTATCTTCAATTGGGTATATTTCACCAGCTCAATATGAAACAGACTACTATGATAATTTAAACGAGTCAGGTAAAGTGGCCTGACTTAAACAAACTGGTCTCCGATGAACTCGGGGCGATTCA
>NZ_JQFL01000087.1:0-1144 GCF_000764215.1 Pseudoalteromonas sp. ND6B | reverse complement strand
GAGGGCGTTCAGAATTCTGTGTCAGCCTAAGTTGCTAAATATCTAGCACACCATCTAACCTACCTTCGAAGTGGATGGCCAATTGCGACAATGTCAGATTCCAATTATGGATTGGCATTGTCCATTTCTTCGAGGCATTCAATATGCCTGCATACAATAATTTCATCAAGCTGTTTTCATTAGGGAATGCTCCCTTAGTCTTGGTGAGTCGTCTAAACTGGCGATGTACAGCTTCAATTGCATTTGTGGTATAAATAGCTTTACGCACGTAATCTGGATACTTGAAGTAAACCGACAGATTGCCCCACTTACGACGCCAAGACTCGATAACGATAGGGTATAACTTGCCCCATTTGGCATCTAATTCGGCGAGAGCGGCTTCTGCTGCATCTTTAGTGGCTGCCTTATAAACGGGTTTCAAGTCAGCCATAAACTCTTTTTGGTGCTTTGAAGCAACATACTTCATCGAATTACGAATTTGATGAATAACGCACTCCTGCACTTCGGCGTCAGGATAGATTGTTGCTATTGCTTCAGGGAAGCCTTTTAGTCCATCAACACAGGCAATTAAAATATCGGATACACCACGATTATGTAAATCTGTTAATACTGATAGCCAATAGTTAGCCCCTTCACTTTCAGAGATATATAAACCAAGTAACTCTTTGCGGCCCTCGATATTGACACCTAGTACGGTATAAATAGCCTTACTCACGTAGCGCCCATTTTCTTTAATCTTATAATGAATAGCATCAAGCCAGATAAACGGGTAAAGCGTGTCTAAGCTGCGCGCTTGCCATGCTTTAAGCTCTGGTATCAGTTGGTCTGTTACGGCAGTGATGGTGGCCTCTGATACTTCAACGCCATACATATCCTGTATGTGGCCTCGAATATCTCGGTAGCTCATACCTAAAGCAAACATAGATAGAATTTTCTCATCAATTTCAGGCGTTAACTTGGTTTGGTTCTTTTTAACAAGCTGAGGTTCAAACGAACCTGAACGGTCTCTGGGCGTTTCAAGTTCGAATTGACCTATGGATGACTTAACTGTTTTTTTGGTTGAACCATTTTTACGGTTAACTTCGGTCTCAGATTCTAAATGCTGCTCTAATTCAGCTTTAAGAGCCGCTTCGGTGAGTTGTTT
>NZ_JQFL01000086.1:0-5108 GCF_000764215.1 Pseudoalteromonas sp. ND6B | reverse complement strand
GTGATTGGATCTCTCAGCCAACATAAATCAACTTTATCTTTACTGATATCAAAACCAATAAACATCATCTCTACTTACTCCCCTTGTACATACAGCATCAACTTAATCTAAGAGTGCTTGGATACCATTCAGTTTGTTGAGAATTGGAAGCTAGGGCTTAATCTACGGCTCAGTATCAAGTACTGGGCGGGGCTACAAGCTCACTAACTTCCGATGTAATAAATGATAGCTAATCATCTATTACAGAGAGATACAAGGCGGGGCTTTATGCTGCGCAGGTTATTTGAAATGTTGTGAAAGTGCGCGAGGTAAACTCCCGCCTACAGGCATAAAAAAACCTTGTAATGTTAACCGCAAGGTTTTTAAATACCTAAAACCTCGAACCTCGAACCTCGAACCTCGAACCTAATCCCTAGAACCTAAAATCTTCATGAAGGCGTTGCCAATGAGTTTTAAGTTGTTGTTTATGTGCTTTACTCATTGGTAAATTCTTAATCGCATCTGGCCATTGTGTACGCGCTTTATTAATTACATCATCTAAATGAGGTTTTATAGCTCGCCAGGGAATGTCTGCTTTTTTAGACCAGTATTCAAAATGTTTATAAGAGATATCGTACCATGCTTTTGTTTTCGCGAGGTTGAGTGCAAAATGTTGCTCATTTGCAATGTAAACACTGGTTGTAACTATATCATAAGCAGGTGATAGCCTTGGCGTTGTTTGGTCTGAATATAATAAACTCCAATTTTTTAGGTGAGCGTCACCATTAGCTAGCAGAATATTAGCAAGTAAACGTCTTGCTAGCTGTTGCACATCAGCGAGTCCATCCTCTGAAAACTGATATAAGATCCTTGCTATTTGCTCATAGTTTCCTGAATTGTATTTATCGTGTGGGTACTTAACGAGTACTTGTGCAAAATCTTCCATGTGAATTCGTTGATTGCTTTGCCTATCGAATCGCTTTATTGCAAACGCTAGTTTTTCATCAGGTAAATTAATTTGAGGTAAATTATCTAATTGTTCAATATTAACTAGTTTTATATCCGGAATATCCACACCTACCATTGACGCTAAAGTCATGGATGTAAACTCATTAGTAGGTACATCTTTATGTTTAGTTGAGGGGGTTTTTATGATCCAATCACCTAACACATTATCACGTGCTAAATTATATCGGCCGTCTTTTTCTTTCATAGAAAATTTCATTTGGACACCAGCCAAAGAAAATTTATTCTCTTGATTTAACTTGTCAAAATTCACCGCAGTTACTTGGCCATGACTATTAAATAGGCTAATTGGAACATCCTCAGGCTTCATTGGTTCAGCAACTAAAGCACCTGGTAAGTCCATTCCGAGGTACGAAAGGATGTGAAACTCATTATCTACATGAGTTTTAAGGCCTTGAGCTATTAGTTCGCGTAATGAACCTTCTGGTAGTAGGTTTGATAGTATGGGGTGAACGCGTTGGTTTGTTACCCAAGGTTCTGACATCATTTTTTCAGCTCGTGGGAAGTTTGGATGTGTAGTTAAGCTAAATGTTGGCCTCGTTTTATTTAAACGAAAGCTTTCATCGAAGTGGAATATGTTTAAGCCATTTTTACCCCCAGCAAGAAAGCCTACTACATGGCCATGCAGTGTTAACTTTAAAACATTAATTTCCATGTTCATCCTCATCCTCTAGTAATCCTTTCCATGGATCTTCAGATACAGTTATTTTTTGTAGGCTTTGATTAGGCTTTTGGTGTTCGGTTGGTATGTTGCCATCACTGTTTTTGAGGGCTGCTAATACCACACTCATTTTTTCTTTCGGTATTAACATTATTTCACTATTAAGCCCTTGAGCTACTAATGTTAGCGTATCTAATCTGGGATTGCCTTTTGCTTCAAGTCGCTGGTATTGTTGCCTAGAAATACCAATGCGCATGGGCATTTCATTTTGTTTTATTTTTAGAGCAAGACGACGGTTTTTTATTTGCTGTAGAAGGTTCATTCAAGGAAACTAATAAGTTGCTTTTTAAATTTATAGAAACATATTAGTTGCTATTGTTGTTTTTAGCAACTTAAGTGTTGCTATTTTATACTGTACTCGGGTTGCGAGTTACGGGTGACGGGCCTAAAACCTAATAACGACGCGGGGTGAACCCGCTGCTACAGATATTTAAAAACCTTGCGATATTAACCGCAAGGTTTTTTAATTTCTCGAAGCTCGAAGCTCGAAGCTCGAAGCTCGAACCTATCCCTTGCCAATTTCTACCGTCACCTCATCTCCCAATATTTCTCTGTATCTTGCTGAGAGTGCATTTTTAGCGTCATCATCGCCATGGACTATTTTTATATGGCGGGGTTTTTTGCGCATACCGGTTACAAATTTAATGAGACCTGCCTGATCTGCATGCGCGCTGTAACCGCTTATAGTGTGTATTTTGGCGTTAATATTCACCCTAGTATTATTTATCAACACGTAGCCATTTTTTGGTCCGTAGGTTTGTATGTCGCGACCTAATGTTCCGCGCCCTTGGTAACCTACAAATAGTACGTCGGTGGTTTTGTCGGTTAAAAATCGCTCTAAGTAATTAACTATACGCCCGCCGGTGCACATACCGCTTGCTGCTAAAATAATGGCAGGTGTTTGGCGGCTGGTTAAGTAATTTATTAACGCTAAGTGCTCGCTATGGGTGTTTATTGTAGTGAGGTTTTCAAAGTCGAGAGGGTGGCGACCTTTGGCTACTTTTTGTTTGGCTTCTTCATCCCATAAATATTTAAATTTTCGGTACTGCTGAGTAAAGTTAGCTGCCATGGGGGAGTCGAGTATTACTTGTATTGTGCGCCAAGGTGAGTTTTTAGCAGAAGCATGAATTAGCTGTTCAAGTTCGTATAACAGTTCTTGCGTGCGGCCAATACTAAAGGCAGGCACAAGTACTACGCCGTTATCGGCAACGGCGCGTTCAATCACGTTTTTTAAGGTTTGCGTACGTTGTTTACGACCTTGGTGATTTTTATCTCCATAGGTCGACTCTATCACTAAGGTATCGGCTTTATAGGGCGCTTTGGGTGCGGGTAGTAAAGGCGTATAGGGCGCCCCTAAATCACCAGAAAAAACCACTCTATGAATCTTGTTAGCTTTGTGGGGAGGTGTGCTTATGTCTATTTCTACATAAGCGGAGCCTAAAATATGCCCTGCTCGTTGTAGTCGGGCTTTCGCTGTGTGTTCACCTTTGCAAGGAAGCTCAAACCAGGTTTTAAAGTCTACAGCTACAACTTGTTGTTTAAGTAGCCTTAAGCAGGCATCTATTATTTTTTGGTCTCGCGTAACGCCCACTTTTAATGCATCTTCAATGACTAAAGGCAATAAGCTTGCTGATGCAATAGAGGTAAATATAGGACCTTTGAAGCCAGCCATTAATAAATAGGGAATGCGGCCAACATGATCAATATGGCAATGGGTAACTATTAATGCGCGAACAGTGTCTATATTAAATTCAATGCTTAGATCATCTACAGAATCTTCACCCTGGAATAGTCCGCAATCAATTAGAAAAGAGCTTTGGTCGTTTATTATCAGCTGGTGGCATGATCCTGTCACGCCATTGACTGCTCCGTGGTGAAGTATTTTCATGAGGGTCCTTATTGCTTGTTTTGTACAAGGCGGGGCTTTATGCCGCGCATTTTAATCTTTGTAGATAGGCCTAAAGAACTTGCGCGAGGTAAACTCCCGCCTACAAATTTTCAATTGCATTTACAAACTTAGGCCTACGGGTATTATATTTTATTTTAAATAAATACAATCCCAAAATGGGTAATCACCAACGTTATTAACGATATTAGCTCTAAGTGGGTTTGCTACTATATAACGCGCGTAGTTAATTAGGTCTTTTTCATCTCGGATCATATGATCGTAATAATCACTTTGCCAAAGCTTATTAATTTTGTGATGATCTCGGGCAAGTTTGGTGCAACGGCCTTTAAATAGCCTAATTAAGGCGCTTAAATGCATGCTTACTTTTAATTGAAAAATCCAATGTATATGGTCTGGCATTAAGACAAAAGCAATACTTTCACAAGCATCTTCTAATTCAAGTTTCTTAATTTCAAAAATTATTTTTCTATTGAGACCAAGGTCGTTTAATAATTTTTGTCTGTTATTAATGACTAGAGTTACGCAGTAATAGTGATTGGGAATTGAAATACGACCTTTCCTTAGGTTTTGTGATTTTTTCATTTTTATATCTTGTGGTTTTATAGGTAAATATAGCAGGCAATTAATTGGGTTGCTTAATACCTAAATTCTGCGCGAGGTAAACTCCCGCCTACGGGTAGGATTAATATAGAGCTTTATTGTAGATACCATCTCTCTTTATAGGCTTCAAGATCGTATTTAACTTTCTTGGAGCTTAAACGCTTCTTGATTTTTTATTACACCAAAACATATATGAATGAGTTTACGCATATTGGCGCCAATGATTTGCATCGACGTTTTGCCATTATTCAGCAAGGCTATTTTTTGCTGTTGTATCTTATAATTCCACTGCCCAGCGACTACTGCTGCCATATAAAGTTTACTTCTTATTTTTGAGGGCCCTAGCTTGCTCATAGTTGTACGGCCCTTCATTTTCCCAGACTCATGCAGCCGCGGTATTAAGCCACAGTAGGCAGCAGCTTGCTTAGCTCTGCTGAAATTTTTAGCGGCGAATATATACGTCAGCTCTCGAGACATAACAGGCCCAATACCGGGGATTGTTTCTAGTAACGTTCTATTCTTCTTTAAGTCAGGAAAGCTATTTATGTGACTATCAATATCTGACTTAAGTTTTTTTATCTCATCATCTAGAAAGTTAATCGTTTCTTTTAATGATTGAGTGACTCGCTCAGATGTCGCATTAAACTCACTTGCTTCTAATCGATTCTGCTCTCGTTGTTTATTGGACTCCAATGCATCAAGTCGACGCAGTAAGGCTTTAAGCTCTCTAATTTCCTTTGCTTCAGGTTGCCAGAAGTTAACGGTTGATTGCTTAGCATAACCGTAGCTTGCAAGCATTATCGCATCTGACCTATCTGTTTTATGAACAACATTTAGAGCCTCAGCATATTTTTTTGCTTTGCTAGGGTTAGC
>NZ_JQFL01000085.1:0-1213 GCF_000764215.1 Pseudoalteromonas sp. ND6B | reverse complement strand
GCCTTGTATCTCTCTGTAATAGATGATTAGCTATCATTTATTACATCGGAAGTTAGTGAGCTTGTAGCCCCGCCCAGTACTTGATACTGAGCCGTAGATTAAGCCCTAGCTTCCAATTCTCAACAAACTGAATGGTATCCAAGCACTCTTAGATTAAGTTGATGCTGTATGTACAAGGGGAGTAAGTAGAGATGATGTTTATTGGTTTTGATATCAGTAAAGATAAAGTTGATTTATGTTGGCTGAGAGATCCAATCACTAATAAAAAGAAAACAAAAGTATTTAAAAATAACCACCTAGCTTTCAGGGAAATTAAGCAATGGCTTTTAAGTACAACCAAAACTATAGCTGAGGAAATCGTTATCACGGTAGAGCCAACCGGTGTTTACCATGAGCCGTTAATGTACTTTTTATACCAGCAAGGATTCAATATTATTCTAGCTAACCCTAGCAAAGCAAAAAAATATGCTGAGGCTCTAAATGTTGTTCATAAAACAGATAGGTCAGATGCGATAATGCTTGCAAGCTACGGTTATGCTAAGCAATCAACCGTTAACTTCTGGCAACCTGAAGCAAAGGAAATTAGAGAGCTTAAAGCCTTACTGCGTCGACTTGATGCATTGGAGTCCAATAAACAACGAGAGCAGAATCGATTAGAAGCAAGTGAGTTTAATGCGACATCTGAGCGAGTCACTCAATCATTAAAAGAAACGATTAACTTTCTAGATGATGAGATAAAAAAACTTAAGTCAGATATTGATAGTCACATAAATAGCTTTCCTGACTTAAAGAAGAATAGAACGTTACTAGAAACAATCCCCGGTATTGGGCCTGTTATGTCTCGAGAGCTGACGTATATATTCGCCGCTAAAAATTTCAGCAGAGCTAAGCAAGCTGCTGCCTACTGTGGCTTAATACCGCGGCTGCATGAGTCTGGGAAAATGAAGGGCCGTACAACTATGAGCAAGCTAGGGCCCTCAAAAATAAGAAGTAAACTTTATATGGCAGCAGTAGTCGCTGGGCAGTGGAATTATAAGATACAACAGCAAAAAATAGCCTTGCTGAATAATGGCAAAACGTCGATGCAAATCATTGGCGCCAATATGCGTAAACTCATTCATATATGTTTTGGTGTAATAAAAAATCAAGAAGCGTTTAAGCTCCAAGAAAGTTAAATACGATCTTGAAGCCTATAAAGAGAGATGGTATCTAC
>NZ_JQFL01000083.1:0-2068 GCF_000764215.1 Pseudoalteromonas sp. ND6B | reverse complement strand
TGAATCGCCCCGAGTTCATCGGAGACCAGTTTGTTTAAGTCAGGCCACTTTACCTGACTCGTTTAAATTATCATAGTAGTCTGTTTCATATTGAGCTGGTGAAATATACCCAATTGAAGATAATAAGCGTTGATTATTAAACCAATTGACCCACTCTAACGTTGCGTATTCAACAGCATCAACATTCTTCCACGGGCCATTTCTGCGAATAATCTCTGTTTTAAATAATCCATTTATTGTTTCAGCCAATGCATTGTCATAAGAGTCACCCACACTGCCTACAGACGCTTGAATTCCAGCTTCAGCAAGTCGCTCAGTGTATCGTATAGACAAATATTGGCTGCCTCTGTCGCTGTGGTGAATTAACCCTTCGGGGTTGCCACGATGCCAAATAGCTTGCTCTAACGCATCAAGAATAAGCTCTGTGTGCATTGTCGTTGATACACGCCAACCTACAATGTATCGTGAAAAAACATCTATCACGAAAGCGACATAAACAAACCCACTCCATGTGGCAACATAGGTGATGTCAGCTACCCAAAGTTGATTTGGCTGCTCAGCAGTAAATTGACGATTAACTAAATCAAGTGGCTTATCTTGTTGCTCGTCAGGTATCGTTGTCTTATGTGCTTTACCCCGACGAACACCTTGAATTCCCATAACTCGCATCAATCGTTCGACTGTACAGCGGGCGACTTGATGGTCGTCAAGCTGTAGCTGCTTCCATATTTTTCTTGCACCATAAACTGACATATTATCCTCCCACACTTCGCGAATGAGTATTATCAGCTCAGCATCACGCTTTTTGCGGTTAGACAGTCGCTCAGGCTCTCTTTGTATCTGTTTATGAGAATAATACGTTGATGGTGCAATCGGCAATTCCTTGCAAATTGACTCGACACCGTAATGCTCTCTGCAAGCATCAATAAAATCCACTATTACTTCTGTTTGCGGTCGAGCTCCGCTTGGGCGAAAAAAGCGGCAGCTTGCCTCAGGATATCATTCGTTCGCTTGAGCTCTTTATTCTCGCGCTCTAAGACGGCAAGGCGTTCTTCAGTTGATTGCGTATTAGAAGAGGGTTTAGACGGTTGAGCTTGAGATTTCTTGACCCATGCTCTAAGTGTTTCTGGGGTACATCCCAGTTTATCTGAAATCGATACTAGCGCAGCCCAAAGAGAAGGGTATTCATGCTGTTGTGTGGTAACAAGCCTAATTGCACGTTCACGAAATTCTGATGTATAGCGATTTGATTTTTTCATAGTTCCAGTTTCTCAAGTTATTGAGTCTCTGGCAAACACGGGGCGATTCAAACTCTCATTTCTTTATGGTTATGAGAATCTGGTTTTTCGAAATTATAAGCCGTCTGAACTATACAATATAACGAGAAATTTATAATGAAAAGTAAATCCACTCTTTCAATTAATTTACCAAAGGAGAGGGTTCTACTCTCAGAAGTTAGCCCTTTTGAAGTTCCAATTACCTTTTCCAATAGAGGTCTATATAAATTCAGTAGAGACAATAAACTGAGCTTTGATTTGTCTGAACAGAAGTTTAAATGGTTACATCTTAATGATAAGCATGACAGAGTTGTAAGGTTTATTTTAGGTCTGCCTGATGCGGTAAAAATAGAAAAGGTTGATATAAAAGGAAGAAAATATTCAGAAATAGGGATTAGTAAAGGACTTAAAAATTCCAAATATATTTTAGGTTATACAATACCATATAACTATAAAATAATACAAAAAGCCGATAAAAAGAGAACTTTATCAATTTTACACCCTTATTCCCAGCTTATGTGGGTGTCATTCTATGACAAATATAAGGATCTTATTATTTATTATATGTCAAAAAGTAAGGCATCTCTTAGAAAGCCAGTTAAAATATCTGCCTGTAAATTTATTGATAGAAGGTGAGCGTCTAGCGAACTACACCTATGTTTTAAAATTCCAGGGTAACAAGCTGTCGATATCGGGCTCAGGCTGGCACAGTTCATCAAGGCAAGCACAGATGTAATTAAATGGGATTAGACCATTTATCTTGGCGGTTTCCACAATGCTGTAAAGGGTGG
>NZ_JQFL01000082.1:0-10430 GCF_000764215.1 Pseudoalteromonas sp. ND6B | reverse complement strand
CGGAGTTTTTCAAGTTAGTTGTCGCCTCAAGTTAAATTTTATGCCGCCCGCATTTCTTCTTTTTTCTCAGGATTCAAATTTATTTCGTTTATCATTGACCAATCTCGTGACTTTCCTGACCAACGACTTGGGTTATTCAATTTAGCAGCATCGTTTACCTGCTGACGCTTGGCTAATATCTCTTTATCTAAACCTGAATGACGTTGATTTGGCGTCACAAATTTTATACCACTGTGTAGGTGCTCATTATTGTACCAATCAACGAATCCGCTTACCCATTCTCTTGCTGCGCTTATATCTTCAAATGCCTTTTCTGGGTATTCTGGGCGATACTTTAACGTTTTAAATAACGACTCAGAGTACGGGTTGTCATTACTTACTGACGGTCGGCTAAATGATGGCACAATGCCTAGCTCCTGTAATGTTGCCAACAATGTCGCGCCTTTCATTGGGCTGCCATTATCTGAGTGCAACGTGACTTGCTCTCGCTTTATTTGCTCTCGACTGCAAATATCCTTCATTAAATCTGCGGCTAATTCACTTAACTGTGTGTCGTGAACCTGCCAACCGACAACCTTTCGACTAAAAATGTCCATCACTAAATATAAGTATAAAAACTGCCCTTTTACGCTCGTTGGTAAATAGGTGATATCCCAGGTATACACTTCATTTGCACGCACTGCCTTCAATGCTCTTGGCTTTTTCATCGGCTTTGCCGGCTTTACTTTTTCTCTATGCGTTAATAAGTTATGTGCCTTCATGACACGATAAAATGAACTTTCAGACGCTATCCATATGCCGTTATCAAGCAGCTTAGGGACTATTTTACTGGCCGGTAAATGCCCATACTCAGTTGAGTTAACCGTATTAATAATACGCTGCCGCTCTAACTCTGTGAGACGATTTGGCGGCCGTTTTATCGTACTTGTTCGCTTGTCAGTCATATTGTCAGCTTCAATCCAACGTTGAACGGTTCTTGCCGTCAGCCCAAGTAACTCACATGCTTTTTCTTTCCTTGCCCCTGAATCCTGCGCGTTTGTAATAAGCTTTATTAATTCATGTCGCTCAGCCAGTGTTGTTAATCGTCCTCGTTGAAACCCCAGAGTGCATCCGCTTTTTTTTTGAGAACAAGCAGAGCGGCTGTTTCAGCTAAGGCCTTATCTTTACGATTCAGTTCTTTTTGCAGCTGTTTTATCTCTTGCTTAAGCTGTTTACTGTCTGATTTAACTAGTTTCGTTGTAGGTCCTTGGGCAAAATCTTGCTTCCACTGCTTAATATGATGCGGGTAAAGCCCTTTATTACGACAGTATTCATTAATGGCTGTTTCATCTAAATGACCACAGTCAATAATCGCGCTGAGTCTTTCTTCTAAACTCCAGTCTTGTGGTCGTTTTTCTGCTGTCATTTGGCTACCCGTCTGGTGTGTTTCAAGTTGATGTTTTTTTGCGAGTGCTATCCAACGCTGTAACGTTGAATAACCGACACCTAAATCATCTGCAATATCTTCTAAGCGAACATCATCACATTGAGATAATGCTTTTTCAACCGCTTGAACTTTAAATTCTTGTGTAAATCGACGTCTCATTATATCTGCCTCTATTAAAAGTTAGAGGCGACAACTATCCTGACACAGGGGGCCTTTAGCCTTTAGCCTTTAACCTTTAGCCTTTAGCCTTTAGCCTTTAGCCTTTAGCCTTTAGCCTAATATTTTCATACAGACATAAAAAAACCGCTTCTTAAGCGGTTTTTTTCTAACATTTACGGGCTATTTTATAACGCGTAAATGTGAGCCTTTTTTCTTTTCAGGCTTGGGAGCTGGCGTTTCATCAACTATCTCTGGTGATGAATCAACACTTTCAAGCTCTGGAGCAAAATCGTCTTCGTCCTCTAAAAACTCATCTGCAGTAAAGACCGTGCCTTCGCCATTTTCACGTGCATATATTGCAAGTACAGCCCCTAAAGGCACGTACACTTGCATTGGCTGGCCGCCAAAGCGCGCGTTAAAGCTAAGCTGAGTATTATCTAACGAAAACTGCGTAACCGCCGAAGGGCTTATGTTCAATACAATCTGGCCATCTTGAACAAACTGTGTTGGCACTTGCACTGCAGGAAAGTCAGCATTAACCACTAAGTGTGGCGTGCATTCGTTATCAACAATCCAATCAAAAAAAGCGCGTAGTAAATAAGGACGATTAGAGGTCATTATAAACGGATCTCACGCTCTGCTTCAGTTAAAGAAGCTTGGAATGATTCACGTTCAAATAAACGGATCATATACTCTTTAAGTTCTTTAGAGCCTGCACCATTTAGCTCAATACCAAACTCAGGTAAACGCCATAATAGTGGAGCTAAGTAACAATCAACCAAGCTAAACTCTTCACTCATAAAGTAAGGCGCTTCACTAAAGATCGGTGCTATTGCAAGTAATGCTTCTGTCAGCTCTTTACGCGCTTGCGCTGCTTCAGACGTGTTGTTAATGATTTTTTCAGCTAGGCTGTACCAATCAGTATCAATACGGTGCATCATTAAACGACTACGACCACGCATGACCGGGTATACAGGCATTAGTGGAGGATGAGGAAAACGTTCATCAAGGTATTCCATGATGATGTTTGCCTGATATAAACCAAGCTCACGGTCAATCAGTGTTGGCACTGTGCCGTAAGGGTTAATTTCGTGAAGTGCTTCTGGCAGATTATCCTTTTCAGCCATATGAATATCTACACTTACACCTTTTTCAGCAAGTACAATGCGTACTTGGTGGCTATACATACAGTTAGCACCAGAAAAAAGGGTCATTACAGGGCGCTTATTGGCAGCTACGGCCATGCCTACCTCCATTAAATAACTAAAACAGCAATAGGGGCTTAAGCCCCTATTGCAAAATTACCTTTAAATATGTTCAAACTTAATGAACATCTCTCCAGTATTCTTTCTTCAGCATAAATGCCAAGATAAATAGAATCACTAAGAATCCAAGTACCTTAATACCTAGCGCTTCCGATTCGAGACGTGTAGGTTCACCTACATACTCTAGGAAATTCGTTAAATCACGAACTGCTTGGTCATATTCATCTACACTTAATTCGCCCGTACCATCTGTTTCTGTACCAGTAATATGAGTGGTTGTTTTACCATTTACTGTTACTTCTTCAGTAATTGCAGTAGGAACACCTTGCAACTCTTGAAGAACATGTGGCATACCCACTGATGGGAATAACGTATTATTTACGCCAAACGGACGAGATTCATCTTTGTAAAACGATTTTAAATAGGTATAAATCCAATCACTGCCACGCACACGCGCAACATTTGTTAGATCCGGCGGAGCCGCACCAAACCATTTTGCAGCATCTTCTTTCTTCATTGCATTATTGATATGACTACCTACTTTTGAACCATCAAAAATAAGTTGCTCTTGACCAATCTCTGTTGGAATACCAATATCGCGGAAAGTACGTTCATAACGTTGATACTGCATTTGGTGACAACCAAGACAGTAGTTCATGAACAACTTTGCGCCACGTTGCAAAGAAGGTTGATCAGATATATCGTTACCCGCTTCCATTAGAGGAACTGACGGGCCTGCCGCCATTGCTGGTAATACGTTTACTGATAAAGCGAATAAACCAATAAGTAGCTTTTTCATCATTTCGTTAACCTCTCAGGCAATGGCTTAGTTTTTTCATTCTTACTGTAAACAAATAACAGTACGAAGAACATAAAGTAAGTCACAGTACAGATTTGCGAAACAAGCGTTTTAAAGTCAGTTTGAGGTGTAGCACCAACCCAACCTAAAAGAACGAAAGTAACTACAAAGCCTGCAATGTTCCATTTGTGGAAACCACAACGGTAACGAACTGAACGAACCGAACCACGGTCAATCCAAGGTAATAATGCTAGCACGACAATAGATGCACCCATTGCTGCAACACCCATTAGCTTGTCTGGAATCGCACGTAAGATTGCATAAAACGGCGTAAAGTACCAAACAGGGAAAATATGCGCTGGTGTTTTAAGTGGGTTTGCCGGTTCAAAGTTTGGCGCTTCTAGGAAGAAACCACCCATTGCAGGCATAAAGAACACCACCCAACAGAACAAGATTAAGAAGCCAACCACACCCACAATATCTTTTACTGTGTAATAAGGGTGGAACGGTATCGCATCAATAATGTCTTTTTTATCTGTGTAGTATTCATGGAACTTAAATTTAGGCTTGTCTTCTTCAGCCACGGTTCCTTTTTTACGTTTGTTATCAATACCGTCAGGGTTGTTAGAACCCACTTCGTGCAATGCAACAATGTGTAAAAATACTAAGATAACAATAACCAGTGGTAATGCTATTACGTGTAATGCAAAGAAGCGGTTAAGCGTTGCACCCGAAATAACGTAGTCACCACGAATCCACAGTGTTAAATCATCACCAATTACCGGAATAGCGCCGAACAGTGAAATGATTACCTGTGCACCCCAAAACGACATTTGACCCCATGGTAATAAGTAACCCATGAACGCTTCAGCCATTAGGGCTAGGAAAATAAACATACCGAATAACCACAGTAATTCACGTGGTTTTTGGTAAGAACCGTAGATCATGCCACGGAACATATGCATGTAAACAACGATGAAGAACGCAGATGCACCCGTTGAATGCAAATAACGTAATAACCAACCGTACTCTACATCACGCATGATGTATTCTACTGATGCAAATGCACCTTCAGCAGATGGTACATAGTTCATCGTTAACCAAATACCGGTAAGGATTTGGTTAACTAGTACTAACATAGCGAGTGAGCCAAAGAAGTACCAGAAGTTAAAGTTTTTTGGTGCTGGATACTGTGCAATGTGCATGTTCCAAACACGTGTCATTGGGATACGGTCGTCTATCCACTCAACAATTTTACCAAACATTAGGCCACCCCTTGTTCTTCGCCCACTAAAATAGTGGTCTCATCAAGAAAAGTATATGGTGGAATTTCTAAATTTAATGGTGCAGGTACCGATTGGAATACACGGCCAGCCATATCAAACTTAGAACCGTGACATGGACAGTAAAAACCGTCATCAGTCCCTTCCACTTTCTCACCAAAGCCACCTTGTAAAAAGCTAGGTGAACAACCCAAATGCGTACAAATACCTACAGCGACAAAAATCTCTGGGCGTAATGAACGGAAATCATTGGTTGATGATTCTAATTGTTGTGGCTCTTGCGATTGCGGATCACGAAGTTGACCTTCATGTTCTTTCATCTGCTCAAGCATTTTTGGGGTCCGTGATACAACCCATACAGGTTTACCACGCCACTCGACACGTATTAATTGTCCTGGCTCAAGTTTGCTGATATCTACTTCTACAGGCGCACCCGCAGATTTAGCTCGCTCACTTGGATTCCAAGACGCAATAAAAGGAACAGCAGCCCCAGCCGCACCAACACCACCAACAACAGAGGTAGCTATGGTTAAAAAGCGACGTCGGCCATTGTCTACAGGCGCATTGCTCATCCACTTATCTCCACTATGATTCTCAACACTTGCTATATTGAGAACATCAGTTACAGCAGGTTAATTTTTCGAATTTTAAAAGAGAAACGATCATAATTAAAACCCTTGTTTAAAACAAGGTTATTCACAGCCTCCTGCTCGAATAATCCTGACTTGCTCAAATAGTTGATTAAGTAAGCTCGAGTATGAAACCAAATGACTATAGTATCGCTTCCGTAAAAACAATTTGTAAACAAGTACAATCTCACCAACTAAGTACAGTAACCACTGAATTTGGCGACATTAAACTCATTTACTTTATTTGCCCGCCAATTGTAGCAAAAAAATTCACCAATTAACTGATGGATTTAAACTAATTGCGATAATTATTTAACTTTTTTTGCGTTAGTTGGTCATTTTTAAGCTTTCGTTCAATAAATACGCATGCTTTGCCGATTCTGATCAAGCTAATGTCGACATTAGTCTTAAAGGGAAAGGTTTTAGGTTTTAGGTTTTGAGCTTTAGGTTGTTCTGGATCTTTGTCTTCCTGATATCTAATACCTTTATCTTCCTAATACCTTTTATTTAATCTAAAAACAAAAAACCCAGCATAAGCTGGGTTTTTGAATTCTTGATAACGTAAATATTAACGTTTTGAGAACTGTGGACGCTTACGCGCTTTCTTAAGACCCACTTTCTTACGTTCAACTTTACGTGCATCACGAGTAACGAAACCTGCTTTACGAAGTTGTGGACGTAGTGACTCGTCAAACTCCATAAGTGCACGAGTGATACCGTGACGGATAGCACCAGCTTGACCAGTAGTACCACCACCGGCAACGGTGATGTGAAGGTCAAATTTTTCAGTCATGTCTACAAGCTCAAGAGCTTGACGAACAACCATGCGTGCTGTTTCGCGACCAAAGTACTCTTCTAAAGAGCGCTTGTTGATTACGATGTTACCAGTGCCTGGGCGTAAGAATACGCGAGCACTTGAACTTTTACGACGACCTGTACCGTAGTATTGATTTGCCATGATAGTGCTCCTTAAATGTCTAGAACCTGAGGCTGTTGTGCAGCATGGTTATGCTCAGTACCCGCGTAAACTTTAAGTTTGCGGAACATAGCGCGGCCTAAAGGACCACGTGGCAACATGCCTTTAACAGCTTTTTCGATGATCATTTCAGGCTTTGCAGCTTGAAGTTTATCAAAAGTAGTAGACTTAAGACCACCTGGGAAACCAGAGTGAGCGTAGTACACTTTATCTTTGAATTTGTTACCAGTAACAGTAACTTTCTCAGCGTTGATAACGATGATGTAATCACCAGTATCTACGTGTGGTGTGTACTCAGCTTTGTGCTTACCGCGTAGGCGATGAGCGATTTCAGTAGCGATGCGACCTAAAGTTTTATCTTCAGCGTCAACTACGTACCAGTCACGTTTTACTGTTTCTGGTTTAGCAACAAACGTTTTCATTTATAAAAATCCAATGTTTTTCAATTAAAACCACAGGTAGTTATTATTAACTACCGCTCTAAGTATGCTACAACCCCTTCGAGTTTTAGACTTTTTCGCCGCTCACAAGTGGCTAAACTATATGAGGACATAGAACGCAACGTGGCAGACGCGGGAGTATACCAGCACTTAAATCACATTGCTACCGGCCGGTTGTTTTTTCCGCAAGAAAAGTTATTACTCAGCGGTCAGCGGTCAGCGGTCAGCGGTCAGCGGTCAGCGGTCAGCGGTCAGCGGTCAGCGGTCAGAAAAGCTAATTATAACTTTAGAGTCAACAGAAAATACTTCCTTGCTGAAAATAGATATTTGTAGTTAATAAAATATCAACTAGGATAAAAACTGAGCATAAGGATTTTGTATTATGAACTTTGAAAACTTAGATGTATGGAAGCGCTCAGCCCGCCTTAGCGCTGATATTTACAGAAATACACAACTAATTAAAGACTTTAGCTTTAGAGATCAATTAACACGCTCTGGTTTATCTGTTCCTAGTAATATAGCTGAGGGCATGACAAGAGAGAGTGATAAAGAAAAAACACGCTTTTTAGATATCGCTCGCTCTTCGCTTGCTGAGGCAAGAACCCAAATATATATTGGCATCGATATTAACTATATTGATACCGACATAGGTAAGTCTTGGCTAAATGAAACAGTCCAGCTGTCAAAAATGCTAACAAGTTTGATAGCAAAAATAAAAACAAGTGAGTAACCATTCTTACTGACAGCTGAAAACTTACAGCTGACAGCTATTCTCTACTTCTGACACACCTCACAAAAAACAGTGCTGCGTTGGCCTAAACGAATTTCTGTTAGTGCTGTATCGCAATTTACACAAGGCTGGCCTTTTCGGCCATACACTAATAGCTGTTGCGCAAAGTAGCCTGGCTTACCGTCACTTTGGGCAAAGTCTTTTAACGTCGTGCCGCCTTGGGTAATTGCAGCGGCTAAGGTGTCTTTTATAATTGGGATTAACGCTTGGTAGCGTTTAAGGCTTACTTTACCGGCTTCTTTTCGCGGATCGATACCCGCTTTAAATAACGACTCGTTAGCATAAATATTACCGACCCCCACCACAACGGCGTTATTCATAATAAACTGCTTAACGGGCACTTTTTTATTACATGATTGCTCATAAACACGTTTAGCAAAAAAGTCATCAGTGAGTGGTTCAGGGCCTAATTTAGCAAGTAGCTTATGCTCTTCATTGGGTGCTTGCCATAAACAACAACCAAAGCGGCGTGGATCATTTAAACGCAGCGCCTTATTGTTCGCTAAAATAAACTCAACATGGTCGTGTTTTTTAAGTGGCTCGGTTTTATTTACAACGCGCAAGTTCCCTGACATCCCTAAGTGCAATATAGCCGCCCCAAGCTCACATTCTAATAGCAAGTATTTTGCGCGGCGTTCAATACTGCTAACCACCAACCCTTCAAGTTGGTATACCTCATCTGGCACAGGCCAGCGCATACTGGCATTATGAATGTTTACCTTAGTAACGACTTGGTTTAGCACATGGGGGGTAATGCCCATGCGGCTAACTTCTACTTCTGGTAATTCAGGCATTTATAAAACTCACTATGAAAAGGTAAAACTAGGAAATAATTGCTTGGCAGTGCTTAAATCAAGCAACATTAGCCGCTGACTGGTTTTCTCGAGAAGATAATACTCACCATTTGCTTTATATAATAAGTACATCCAAGGTAGGGGCTCACCGGCGAGTTCAAACGTCGCTGCCGATAGTGGCTTATTAATATCAAGCGCATCAGGTGTGGCTGTTGTCATTAACGCTGTATTTTGCCATAAATAAACAAGCTCACTAAGTTGCTGCTCTGAACCTTGCCAACTAAGCGGTACCTCTTTGATCAAAGCAGTAGTACGCCAGCTTGTACCAATGCGCTCAATTTTTTGGTCGCTAAATTCAAGTGTTAACACAAAGCTTTGCACAGGAAGTAGTGGCTGCAGTTGCGCCTGCGTTTCATCGGATCCAATCTTTTTATGAAGACCATTTAAAAAGAAGATCATGATCAACATAGAAAAAATAATAACATTGTTCCAACCTTTGCGGCTTAATCGCATATGCAGTTCCTAATTTATATAAGGTTTTCAAGTTTAGCTAAAACTTAATTGCACTGTCTATATGTTAAAAGCTGGATACTTTGCTAGAATATCGGCAAATTTTAAGGAGTTTAGTCAATGTCAATGTATGTAGTGGGCCATAAAATCCCAGATTCAGATTCAATATGTGGTGCAATTGCACTGGCTTATTTAAAAAACCAAATTGATGAGCCGGCAATTCCAACCCGCCTTGGTGAAGTATCACCAGAAACACAGTTTATTTTAGATAAATTTGGCTTCGAAGCACCTGAGCTTAAACTTAGCTACGCTGGCGAAGACGTTTACATTGTAGACCACACAGAAAAAACCCAAGCACCTGATGATATTGATCAGGCTCGCGTTGTTGGCGTAGTTGATCACCATAAATTAGGTGATTTAACCTCATCGACACCGCTTGAGTGTTGGATCCGCCCTGTTGGTTGTTCAAACACCATTATTAAGATGATGTACGATTTTTATAACGTAGAGATCCCTAAAGATATTGCTGGCATTATGCTTTGCGCCATATTAAGCGACACGGTTATTTTTAAATCACCAACCTGTACCACAGCCGATATTAAATGTGTTGAAGCACTTGCAGAAATTGCAGGCATTGAAGACTTTAAAGAACTAGGCATGGACATGTTCCGCGTTAAATCAGCCGTTGAAGATACGCCAGTACGTGATTTAGTAATGCGTGACTTTAAAGACTTTAACATGAACGGTAACCTTGTTGGTATTGGTCAGTTAGAAGTTATTGACCTTGCGGTATTTGACGAGATTAAAGCCGACCTTGAAGCCGACATTGCCAAGCTTAAAGAAGAAGGCGGTCGTCATTCAGTATTTTTACTTCTGACCGACATTATGAAAGAAGGCTCACAAATGCTAATTGCATCAGACGATGCCAGCCTAGTTGAGCAAGCCTATGGTGAAAAACCAGAAGACGGTAAAGTATGGCTAGACGGCGTATTAAGCCGTAAAAAGCAAGTAGTGCCCCCACTACAAGACGCTTTTAATAGCTAGATTCGAGGTTCGAGATTCGAGATTCGAGGTTCGAGGTTCGAGGTTCGAGGTTCGAGGTTCGAGAAATTTAAAAACCTTGCGGTTAACATCGCAAGGTTTTTTTATGCCTGTAGGCGGGAGTTTACCTCGCGCACTTTCACAACATTTCAAACAACCTGCGCGGCATAAAGCCCCGCCTTGTATCTCTCTGTAATAGATGATTAGCTATCATTTATTACATCGGAAGTTAGTGAGCTTGTAGCCCCGCCCAGTACTTGATACTGAGCCGTAGATTAAGCCCTAGCTTCCAATTCTCAACAAACTGAATGGTATCCA
>NZ_JQFL01000081.1:0-68502 GCF_000764215.1 Pseudoalteromonas sp. ND6B | reverse complement strand
TGAATCGCCCCGAGTTCATCGGAGACCAGTTTGTTTAAGTCAGGCCACTTTACCTGACTCGTTTAAATTATCATAGTAGTCTGTTTCATATTGAGCTGGTGAAATATACCCAATTGAAGATAATAAGCGTTGATTATTAAACCAATTGACCCACTCTAACGTTGCGTATTCAACAGCATCAACATTCTTCCACGGGCCATTTCTGCGAATAATCTCTGTTTTAAATAATCCATTTATTGTTTCAGCCAATGCATTGTCATAAGAGTCACCCACACTGCCTACAGACGCTTGAATTCCAGCTTCAGCAAGTCGCTCAGTGTATCGTATAGACAAATATTGGCTGCCTCTGTCGCTGTGGTGAATTAACCCTTCGGGGTTGCCACGATGCCAAATAGCTTGCTCTAACGCATCAAGAATAAGCTCTGTGTGCATTGTCGTTGATACACGCCAACCTACAATGTATCGTGAAAAAACATCTATCACGAAAGCGACATAAACAAACCCACTCCATGTGGCAACATAGGTGATGTCAGCTACCCAAAGTTGATTTGGCTGCTCAGCAGTAAATTGACGATTAACTAAATCAAGTGGCTTATCTTGTTGCTCGTCAGGTATCGTTGTCTTATGTGCTTTACCCCGACGAACACCTTGAATTCCCATAACTCGCATCAATCGTTCGACTGTACAGCGGGCGACTTGATGGTCGTCAAGCTGTAGCTGCTTCCATATTTTTCTTGCACCATAAACTGACATATTATCCTCCCACACTTCGCGAATGAGTATTATCAGCTCAGCATCACGCTTTTTGCGGTTAGACAGTCGCTCAGGCTCTCTTTGTATCTGTTTATGAGAATAATACGTTGATGGTGCAATCGGCAATTCCTTGCAAATTGACTCGACACCGTAATGCTCTCTGCAAGCATCAATAAAATCCACTATTACTTCTGTTTGCGGTCGAGCTCCGCTTGGGCGAAAAAAGCGGCAGCTTGCCTCAGGATATCATTCGTTCGCTTGAGCTCTTTATTCTCGCGCTCTAAGACGGCAAGGCGTTCTTCAGTTGATTGCGTATTAGAAGAGGGTTTAGACGGTTGAGCTTGAGATTTCTTGACCCATGCTCTAAGTGTTTCTGGGGTACATCCCAGTTTATCTGAAATCGATACTAGCGCAGCCCAAAGAGAAGGGTATTCATGCTGTTGTGTGGTAACAAGCCTAATTGCACGTTCACGAAATTCTGATGTATAGCGATTTGATTTTTTCATAGTTCCAGTTTCTCAAGTTATTGAGTCTCTGGCAAACACGGGGCGATTCAGGTTTCTGCTTATCCCTATTCTTGTATTGCCGTCTTCTTTTTCAACATGCTGCCGAAAACCAAAATACTTGTAGGCGTCCTTGTCTTGAAGTCTAGCGCTCTTTAAGTCGATAGTGAACTCTTCAAATGGGCTATAAGATATAAGAATAAGTTTTGATATGTTTGGGGATTTATCGAAAGGAACATGATCTAACTTTTCTAACTTTTTAATATCACCACTCTCAACACCTAACCAATATTCGACTAGTGATTTAAGAGTATATGACTTACCTATTCCATTCGGGCCAATCAGCAAATTAATATCATAAGGTAAGTTTTCAGAATTAAATTTGAAGGAAATAGGTTCTGATAGGCCATTATATTTTCTAACATTTAACACAAAATCTTTAATTTTTGATTCATGTGGTGAAAAGAACGCCCAGCCATCTGTAAATGCTTTCCGAGCACCAGCCTCTCTTAGGGCTGATGTCACAAAATCAGGATGTTCTGATAGTCTTATTGCTTCTTTGTCATCTTCTACATTTATTAAATAACTGGCATCACGGGTTACTTTTAGAACGTTGACTGCTTTTTGTAAACTTAGTTTTCCCAAGATAGCTGAGTAAAAATCAATATCACTCGGTACAGAGATATAATTTAAATTTGGTATAGGAAAAAAACCATCCCAACCTTTATCTCTTAGCTCATTTAATTTTTGTGGGGAGTATTTATCATCTTCAATATAAAGCTTCAATGAAAATTCCAATACTTTTTCACTACCTAAGTACAACACAGCATTCAAGCTTGTACTAATATTATAGTCATCCCAATTATTGAACGACAAAGCTAGCATATCTGACTCGTTATCCAAACGTGTCGGTGACCACCTCCAATTAGTTCCTTTATGGAAGAATATCTTCATCTATTAACCCTTTAATTCAATTTGTTCTGAAATTACTGTGGATGTTTTCTTTAACCATTCACCTATAAATCTGGGAATGAAGTGGCTCTTTTCAAGAACACTTTGGGCTTTACATTGTTTGCAGATTCCATTCACAGAACACTCCAGCAATTCATTAAACTCAGTCTAGTCAATATTTACACTAAGGTTTAAAATTGTAAACCTAAATTTAATTGGTTGGAAAAGACGCAAAGGACCAAGCCTTGCATCTTGCCAAGATTAAACACCAATCTCACGTTTAACACCCTTTCCCCTTCATCATGCCCTGAAAAATAAGCAATTGATGAGTAATTCATTTCATGGATGAAATGAAAGCCATGCTTGCACATGGATGTGCTTTCATGGCGTTTACGTTCACATCAATTATGTTTTGAAGGATTAAGCGTGATGCTCGGGTGCGCTGGGAGAGTCCAGAGAGGGGTCAGCGGCAGCCCCTCTTTGGCTGCCGTCGCCAGCGCGACAAAACCTTGAATAAGGTTTCTATTTTCTAAAAAAGCCGAACGTATTCACATTACCGATGACGATAACCACAAGCACCTATTCAAATACTTATTCAGGCTGCCGCCTGCGCGTCAGTAAGCTGTTCGCTAATAACAATTAAACACCTTTTGGGCTGTCGCCCAACACGCCAGCAAGCTGTGCGTCTACAAATATTTAAACACACACAAAAAAGCCGTTGCATTGCTGCAACGGCTTTTATTATTTCGATAAATCACACTCTACAGTGGAACTTACTACCCATTAAAGTTTAAAAATTAGTCGCGGTATGTCTCAATCGGAGGACATGCACACACTAAATTACGGTCGCCGTATACGTCATCGATACGTGTAACCGTTGGCCAGAACTTATCTTTAGCAACTGCTGGTACTGGGAATGCAGCGTAAAAACGGTCATACGCGCGGTCCCATTCATTACCTAACACATCAGCTTGTGTGTGCGGTGCAAATACCAGTGGGTTGTTTTCAATAGACCATTCACCAGAAATGATTTTATCAATTTCACCTTTAATCGATACCATCGCTTCGATAAAGCGGTCAATCTCGCCCTTAGACTCAGATTCAGTTGGCTCAATCATTAATGTGCCCGCTACTGGGAACGACATTGTTGGTGAGTGGAAACCATAATCTTGTAAGCGCTTAGCAACGTCCATTTCAGTAATACCTGATGCTTCTTTTAATGGGCGTAGGTCAATAATACATTCGTGAGCAACGCGATTATTACGGCCACGGTATAAAATTGGGAAGTGCTTGCTAAGCTCATTGCTTAAGTAGTTAGCATTTACAATCGCCATTTCTGTCGCTTGTTTTAAACCTTCAGAGCCCATCATGGCAATGTAAGCCCATGAAATAGGTAAAATAGCGGCAGAGCCGTAAGGCGCTGCCGATACTGCGCCGTTACCTGCATTAGTACCTGGTACGTTAATTACGCTATGGTTTGGCATAAATGGCGCAAGGTGCGATTTAACACCAATTGGGCCAACACCTGGGCCACCGCCGCCGTGTGGAATACAGAAGGTTTTATGTAAGTTTAAGTGCGACACGTCTGAGCCAATAAAGCCTGGGCTAGTAACACCTACTTGGGCGTTCATATTTGCGCCATCCATGTAAACTTGGCCACCGTGCTGGTGAACAATTTCACATAACTCACGAATCGTTTCTTCGTATACACCGTGTGTAGATGGGTACGTTACCATGGCACATGATAGGTTTTCAGACACCTCAGCAGCTTTGGTTTTTAAGTCTTCCATGTCGATGTTGCCGTGTTTATCACAGTTAACAACTACAATTTTCATGCTCGCCATTTGTGCCGACGCCGGGTTAGTACCGTGCGCAGAGCTTGGAATTAAACATACGTTACGGTGCGCATCCCCTCGTGACTCGTGGTATTTACGAATGGCGATTAGGCCTGCGTATTCACCTTGTGCACCTGAATTTGGTTGCAATGAAACCGCGTCGTAACCGGTAATGTTAACTAGCCAATCGTGTAGCTCGTTAATCATTATTTGGTAACCTTCTGCTTGGTCTAGCGGGCAGAATGGGTGAAGGTTTGCAAATTCAGGCCAGGTAATTGGGATCATTTCAGCGGTCGCGTTGAGTTTCATAGTACATGAACCTAACGAGATCATTGAATGATTAAGCGCTAAATCTTTGTTTTCAAGGCGCTTGATGTAGCGAAGCATGTCTGTTTCGCTGTGGTAGCTGTTAAAGTTTGGATGCGTAAGGATTTCATCATCACGCACTAGGCTTGCAGGAATAGAGTCACTGCCATTTGCTTCAACATCAGCGGCAATTGCATCTACGCTTAGGCCGTGGCCTTCGCCTAAAATAATATCAAATAACTCGGCAATGTCTGCACGTGTTGTGGTTTCTGATACTGAAATTGAGTATTCACCCGCATGGTTAGCAGCAAAGTTAACACCTTTAGCCACAGCACGCGCAATCACGTCGGCTTTGTTTTCATCAACAACAGTTAATGTATCAAACCACGTTGTGTGCTTAAGGGCGACGCCTTTTGCTTTTAAGCCGGTTGCTAAAATATCAGCAAAACGGTGAATGCGTTGTGCAATGGTTTTTAAGCCTTGCGGGCCATGGTATACCGCGTAAAACGCCGCCATGTTGGCAAGTAATACTTGCGCAGTACAAATGTTTGAGTTGGCTTTGTCGCGGCGAATGTGTTGCTCGCGCGTTTGCATTGCCATACGCAGTGCATCGTTACCTAAACGGTCTTTTGATACACCAATAATACGCCCTGGTAGTGAACGTTTGTACGCATCACGTGTTGCAAAAAATGCTGCGTGAGGACCACCGTAACCCATTGGCACACCAAAACGCTGAGCAGAGCCAAGTACTACATCGGCGCCTAATTTACCTGGTGCTTTTAATAGTAGTAAGCTCATGATATCGGCTGCCACACAGGCAATCGCTTTTTTGCTTTGTACGCCAGCAATTAGGTCAGTTATATCAACAATTTCGCCTGATGTTGACGGGTATTGAAATAACGCACCAAAAATGTCGTGGTTCACGGCATCAGCGGCTTTACCTACAATAATTTCAAAACCAAATTGCTCTGCTCGGGTGCTCACTACGTCAATGGTTTGCGTGTGTACGTCGTCGGCAATAAAGAACGCATTGGCTTTTTTAGCTTTAGATACACGTTTTGCAAGGCCCATTGCCTCGGCTGCAGCAGTTGATTCGTCAAGCAGTGAAGCACTTGCTAAATCTAGGCCGGTAATGTCTAAGGTCATAGTCTGGAAATTTAATAGTGACTCTAAACGCCCTTGTGCAATCTCTGGCTGATACGGTGTGTACGCTGTGTACCAACCCGGGTTTTCAAGTACGTTACGTAAAATTACGTGCGGTACGTGAGTTGGGTGGTAGCCTTGGCCAATATACGATTTGAAAACTTTATTTTTGCTTGCTACTGATTTTAAGTAGCTTAGTGTTTCAACTTCGGTGCGGCTTTCGCCGATATTAAGACCTTGCTCAAGACGAATACCAGCAGGTACAGTTTGACCGATCAGCTCTTCAACGCTCGATACTTCAAGAGCGCTAAGCATGTCGTTTACTTGCGCTGGGCTTGGCCCAATATGGCGGCGAATAAAATCTTGCTTTTGCTCTAATTGTTCAAGAGATTTGGCGTTTGACATGTGTCCAGATTCCTATGATCCTAAATACTAATGGGTAACTAGTATTGATTAAAATATGTGATGATTTGGCAACTTACTGAGTATGGTAATAAGCTGTAAAATCATAAAAGCCCCAATGTTTTAAATAGAGGGGCTTTTAACTAATTAACGATTACTCTTCGTCAATAGTGTGTGCGTAGCCTTCTGCGTCGAGCAAGTTATCAACTTCAGATTCGTCAGATGCTTTAATGCGGAATAACCAACCGTCGCCGTAAGCGTCGTTGTTTACTGTTTCTGGAGAATCTTCTAGCTCTTCGTTAATAGCAACAACTTCACCGCTAATTGGTGCGTAAATGTCTGACGCCGCTTTTACTGACTCTGCTACTGCACAGTCTTCGCCTGCATCAACTACGTCGCCTACTTCTGGTAATTCAACAAATACCATGTCGCCAAGCAGCTCTTGAGCGTGCTCAGAAATGCCAACAGTGTAAGTGCCGTCGCCTTCATTACGAACCCACTCGTGTGAAGGTGCGTATTTTAACTCGCTAGGGATATTGCTCATTTTGTTTCATCCTTTGGTTTAGATTGGGAGAATACCAATAAATGAGGGTGACCTATTTACTGGTATAACCAAATTATTTAGATTATTGATTTACCGTTACGTACAAAGCCCGATTTAACTACTTTTACGTTAACTAATTTTTTACGCATTTCTACTTGAGCTGTGTCGCCGGTTGAACGTGGCACACGTGCTAATGCAACACTATAGCCCAATGTTGGTGAGAATGTGCCAGATGTAATAACACCTTCGCCACCATCAACAATTACTTTAGAACCACTGCGTAGTACGCCTTTTTCTTCAAGAATAAGACCTACTTGCTTGTGAGTACTTTTTTCTGCACGTTGTTTTACCAAAACATCACGACCAATAAAGTCACGATCTTCTGGTTCCCATGCAATAGTCCATGCCATGTTAGCTGCCAGTGGTGATACGCTTTCGTCCATATCTAGGCCGTAAAGGTTCATACCTGCTTCTAAACGTAGTGTGTCGCGCGCGCCTAAGCCCGCAGGCGCTACACCGGCATCAAGCAATTGCTGCCATAAATCGGCTGCTTGCTCGTTTGGTACTACAATTTCGTAACCGTCTTCGCCAGTATAACCTGTTGTAGCAATAAATAAATCACCGGCTTGAACACCAAAAAATGGCTTCATGCCTTCAACTGCAGCTTGCTGGTCTGCGTTTAAAACCTGGGCAGTTTTAGCGCGTGCATTAGGGCCTTGAACCGCAATCATGGCGAATTCTGGGCGCTCAGTAACCGTTACTGCAAAATCGCTCGATACCTTAGCTAAATGTGCTAGGTCTTTTTCACGGGTCGCTGAGTTAACCACTAAGCGATAAAATGTTTCGCTAAAGTAGTAAATAATTAAGTCGTCAATTACACCACCTTGCTCGTTAAGCATGCCGGTGTAAAGCGCTTTGCCAGGTACTGTTAATTTAGCAACGTCGTTAGCCACAAGCTTGCGTAAAAATGCTTGTGCTTGCTCACCTTGTATATCAACAATGGTCATGTGCGATACGTCGAACATGCCTGCATCGTTACGTACGGCGTTGTGTTCTTCTATTTGTGAACCGTAGTTAATTGGCATTTCCCAGCCATGAAAATCAACCATTTTTGCGCCGGCTTCAATGTGCTTTGCATGTAATACTGTTTTAGAAGTCATAATATTCCTTCACTTTTAAATTAACCCATGTGTGTGGGCGTGGCCTCAATTGAATGAGGGGGAATAACATGGTAGCCATTAATACGCCTACCAAATTGTAATCTTTAACAAAAATATGTTTAACGAATTAAACAGCTTAGGTGTTCGTAACACTAAAGCCTTGTTGCTGCATATACTGTTGCCACTTATCAAGCGTAGGCGTTTTAGCAATCACTATAAACTGCTGCTCGTTGTTTTTATCTACCGCGGTAACAAACACTTCGCCACTTTGCGCGCCATAACAAAGCTGCGCATCAGCAAGGCGTAAGCCAGGTGTTAATTTAAACGCATCAACTAAGGTATCAAAGGCGTTGCTACCGGTTAAGGTAAAGGTTGCTAAATCGGTGCGTACCACAAAGTCGATATCGTATCTAAGTTGTTGCTCGTTAATGAGTGCTTGTAATTGCAGGCTGGCATTTACTGGGAGTACAAATCTAAAGGCGGTTTCGCTAAAGTAGAAAACGGCGTAGCTAAAATCAGAATTTAAATCGCCATCCAATGTGCCCTTAAAGCCAAAGCCACTGGCGGTTAGTTTGGTGAGGTCATGACCTAAAATAGCACTTAAAAATACCGATGCTTCACTGCCGCTAAAATCAATAACAACGTGGCTGTTATTAGCTTGTAAGGCATTAATAACCGCGCTGTTAGCGTTGCTATGTCGGGCAAACATTATCGGGTTAAAAGTCATAACAAATACCTATCTATCTTTAATAGCAAAAGTATATTGCGCAAGGCTTACAACAACAAATTGTAATTACTTATCAATTGATAAATAATACTTATATATATAGCCATATAAATAGTAATTTTAAATATGAAAAACATTTCAACCGACAGTTTACGTACATTTGTTATGGTGGTTGAGGTAGGTGGATTTGCCAAAGCAGGCGATTTACTTGGCCTTTCGCAACCGGCGGTAAGCTTACAAGTAAAACGTTTAGAAGACTTATTAGGCTATAAATTATTTAAAAAGCAGGGGCAACGCCAAGTACTTAATCAATATGGTGAACTGTTACTGCCTATGGCAAAACAAATGGTGCAACATAACGATGCCATCTTACAGTTGTTCACCTCAGAAAGTGTCACTGGTAAAGTGCGCCTGGGGATCCCTAGCGAATTTGCAGCACGTATTTTACCCTCTATTATTGGCGACTTTGTGGCGCTCTACCCTGATGTATCGTTAGAAGTGAAGTCACGTTTGAGTAAACACTTACTTTCGGATGAGCGCCAAGATCAATTTGATTTAGTACTGGCGCTAAATGAGCAGCTTGATTCAGAAAAATTCCCTATTTTTATTCAAGATCAATTAGTGTGGGTTGGCGATCTTTCATTGGCGCAAAATGAAACCGTTACCTTAGTAACAGCGCCTGAAGGCTGTATTTACCGACGAAGAGCAACCCAAGCGCTTGAAAAAGCAGGTATTAAATACCGTATTGTTTATAGCAACGCCGATTTAACCGGTTTAATTGCAGCATTAAAAGAAGGTTTAGGTATTACTGTACTGGCAAGAAGTACGGTGCCGAACGATTTAACCTATCAATTACACACTAAAAATTTACCTGCGCTCGGTAGCATTGGCATTAGTTTAGTTAAAACTGCCCGCGAACCTGAAAACGCCGTGTTTAAACTCGCTGAGTTTATTAAACTACGCTTAGGCTACCCCACTGCTTAAATAACCTGAACTCTGGATAATAAATCTATCTCAAGCAGCGTTCAGGTTAAATTAACCGCCACCAGCCAATACATTATCCCTGTTTTTATAAAACAAAAATAAACACCTAGTTAAAAATGTTATAAAAACAGCCTGTTTTTACGACAGATGTAAATGATAGTAAAACTTAATAATATTGATTCTCATTCGTTAACATGTTTAAATTACGCCAATTTCAGTAGTTGAACTATTTTTAGGGTAATCAATGTCACATAAATTTTTAGTTTCTTCGTTAACTGCAGCTGTTGCGCTGTCTTTGAGCACAACAGCAATGGCAAAAGATACTGACAAAGTTGAGCGTAACTTTGAACAAATTACCGTTATTGGCTCACAAGCCGCTATTAACGATATTCCAGGATCTGCTACGTTTATTTCAGATGCAGAATTGCAAAAATTCGAATTTACCGATATTTCTCGCGTGTTAGCATCTGTACCAGGTGTGTACGTGCAAGAAGAAGATGGCTACGGCCTGCGCCCTAATATTGGTATGCGCGGTACAGGTACTGGCCGTAACGACAAAATTTCTGTGATGGAAGACGGCGTACTTGTTGCTCCAGCTCCTTACTCTGCACCATCGGCTTACTACTTCCCTACTATGGGGCGTATGGAGTCAATTGAAGTACTAAAAGGTGCTGCCTCTGTTAAATACGGCCCGCGTACAACCGGTGGTGTACTAAATTTACTTTCTCGCAGCCTGCCAACTGAGCCAAATAGCTCAACAGGCATGCTAGATGCAGCCCTTGGTAGCGATGGTTACTACAAAGGTCACGCTTACTTCGCAAAAGAAAAAAACAACACTGCAGGCTTAATTGAAGTGTTTTCTTACGGCGCTGATGGCTTTAAAGAATTGCCAGTAGGTGATGACAACACTGGTTTTGAAAAAAACGACGTATTGGTAAAGTTTGGCCATACCTTTGGTGAAAACGATGCGCATAACATTGAGTTCAAAGTAAAGTACTCTGAAGAAACATCAGACGAAACCTACATGGGTTTAACCGATGCCGATCACCAACAAAACCCGTACCGTCGTTATGCGGCATCGCAAAATGATGAAATGAACACTCGCCATAATGCATACCAAGTAAACTATGCATACCGTTTTGGTCAAGGTTATGAAGTTTTAGCAACCGCTTATCTAAACGACTTCCACCGTAACTGGTATAAAGCAAGCAGTGTTGGTTCAAGCACACTTGAGCAATACAGCGAGTTTGAAGCAAACCCAACAGCTGCCGGTATTGAAAATATAGGTGTTAAAGCCAATAACCGTGACTACCAAGCCAAAGGTGTGCAGTCTGAATTACACATCCCAGCGGGCGCTCACTACATTACGGTTGGCGTACGTTACCACGAAGACGAAATGGATCGTTTCCAGTGGGAAGACAAATACACGCTTAATCAAGATTTAAGCATGACTCTTACCTCACAAGGCGCTCCAGGCTCTAACAGCAACCGTTTAGACAGTGCAAAAGCAAGCACGCTATTTATTCAAGACGAATGGACAATGGATGCATTAGTAGTGAGTGCTGGTCTTCGTTATGAAGACATAACTATTACCCGTGAAGAGTGGGCTAAGTCAGATCCAACCCGTAGCCTAGGCTTAACAAAAGATATCTCTAACGATACTGAAATTTTAGTACCGTCTTTAGGTGCTACTTACACACTTAACGACAATGTTACGTTACTTGCTGGTATTCAAAAAGGTTACGCCCCTGCAGCACCGGGTAATGCAGACCAAGACGAAGAAGAGAGCGTCAACATCGAGTTTGGCTCTCGTTTTAATGCGGGCGGTTTTAACGGTGAAGTAATTGCGTTTTACTCTGATTACGACAATATGCATGGTAACTGTACTGCATCAGTAGGTTGTAATGACGATAACATTGGTGACCAATACAACTACGGTGAAGTAGAAGTATCGGGCTTTGAATTTAGTGCCGGTCGTACGTTTAATACTGCATCGGTTGCGTTCCCAGTAAAATTAACTTACACCTACACAGATTCAGAATTTAAAAACACGTTTGATTCAGAAATTTGGGGCTCAGTAGAAAAAGGCGATGCAATGCCTTACGTACCTGAGAACCAGGTTGCTTTATCGTTTGGCGCAGAAGTGAATAACTTTGTGGTAAATAGCCAAATACGTTACGTGTCTGATGCACATGCTGATTTAACTAACTCAGGCTTAAATGCGATTGATAGCCGTGTTGTATGGGATTTAGCTGCTAAGTACTTAATCGACGAAAACCAAAAAGTATACCTAAGCGTAGATAACTTGTTTGATAAAACCTACATTGCTAACCGTGCAAATGGCGGTATTCAACCTGGTAAGCCACGTTCAGTACAAATGGGCTACTCTTACAGTTTTTAATAAAGTGCTAACTTAAAAGTACAAAAAAGCCGAGGTTGATTAAATCAATCTCGGCTTTTTAATGCCTATGTAATTAATAGGCTTAATTTGTTTCTGCGCGCTGGCGTAATACTTCAAATAAACAAATACCGGTTGCAACCGATACATTTAAACTTGAAACCGTGCCCGCCATTGGAATTTTAACGAGTACATCACAGTGCTCACGGGTTAAACGGCGCATACCCTCGCCTTCAGCTCCCATCACAATCGCCATTGGGCCTGTTAAGCTGGCATCAAATACATGTGTGTCGGTTTCACCGGCTGTGCCTACAACCCATACACCTGCGTCTTTTATTTCACGTAATGTACGTGCAAGGTTAGTAACCTGAATAAGCGGTACTGTTTCAGCTGCGCCACAGGCCACTTTACGTGCCGTGCCATTAAGCTTTGCTGACTTGTCTTTAGGAACTATCACCGCATGAACACCGGCAGCATCGGCGCTACGCAAGCAGGCACCTAAATTATGCGGATCGGTAATGCCATCAAGTACCAGTAAAAACGGGGTGTCTTCGCGTTCAATGATCTCATCAAGATCTTTCTCGTTAAACACACGTGCCGCTTTCACGTTGGCGATAATGCCTTGATGTTGTTCATCTTTCGCTTTGTTATCAAGCGCTTTTCGTTGCATAAACTGTACTGAAATACCAAACTGACGCGCTTGCTCAATCACCGGCGATAAACGCTTATCATCACGTCCTTTAAGGGCGTATATTTCTATAAAACGCTCTGGCTCTTTTGCCAAAATTGCTTCAACAGAGTGAAAGCCAAAAATTAATTCATTACTCACGAATTGTTTGCTCCTGGGCTACTACGTTTACGGGCATTTTTACCTGGTCTTTTAGGCTTTTTGACCGCTTTCTTTTTGGTTTTTTTCTTAGCGGTGGTGTCATCCGCTTTTACTTTTGATTTGCTCGCTGATTTGCCTTTTGCAGCAGGTTTTTTACTCGCCTTTGGCTTTTTGTCATCACTTGCTGACTTTTTACCCGGGATTTTACCGGCTTTAAGTTGTGAGCGAACGCTCGCTGGAGCATTTTTTTTAGGTGCACGACGACGCGCATAACGATCTTGGGCAACATCGCCTTTAAGCGTTAAGTTTATACGACGATCATCTAAGCTTACCGAGGCAACTTGTACAGTGACTTTGTCGCCTAAACGATAAACCGTATGTGTGTGCTCACCCACCAAGCAATGTTTAGCTGCATCATGCTGGAAATATTCATCACCTAAATTGGTAACATGAATTAATCCATCAATTTGTAAGTCATCTAAACGAATAAATAAACCAAAGTTAGTAACCGATGAAATAACCCCGTTAAACTCCATGCCTACATGATCTTGCATGTATTCACATTTTAACCAATCGGCTACTTCACGGGTGGCATCGTCTGCGCGGCGCTCAGTGGTAGAACACTGCTCACCAAGTTGATCGACTTCATCATCGCTATACGCGTATTCACCAGAGGTTTGCTGCCCTTGTGCTTTTAATACTGCTTTAATTGCACGATGCACCACTAAATCTGGGTAACGGCGAATTGGCGAGGTAAAGTGCGCATAAGCCGATAATGCTAAACCAAAGTGGCCTATGTTATCTGGCTGATAAACCGCTTGCTTCATTGAGCGTAGCAACATGGTTTGAATAAGTTCAGCCTCTGGGCGGTCACCTAAACGAGCCAACACATGAGTAATTTCTTTTGGGGTTGGTTCATCACTTAGCGTGCTTTCAATCCCCAGCTCAGTTAAAAACTGAGTAAAGTTACCCAGCTTTTCGCTATCGGGCTCATCATGTACTCGATACAGTGCGCTGGCTTCGTGTTTTTCAAGTAACTTAGCCGCCGAAACATTAGCCAAAATCATACATTCTTCAATGAGCTTATGCGCATCGTTACGAATAACCGGCACAATTGATTCTATTTTACGCTGTGCGTTAAATACAAAACGAGTTTCGAGTGTTTCAAACTCAATCGCACCACGCTCTTGGCGCGCTGCTTTTAATGCCATGTACATTTGCTGTAAGTCAGTTAAATGTGGCACTACAGCTGCGTATTCTTTACGTAGCTTTTCATCGTTTTGTAAAATGGCATTTACTTTGGTGTAAGTTAAACGTGCATGTGAGTTCATCACCGCTTCGTAAAACTTATAACCTGAGAGCTTACCCTCTTGCGATACGGTCATTTCTGCAACCATACACAAGCGATCAACCTCAGGGTTAAGCGAGCACAAACCGTTAGATAATACTTTTGGTAGCATTGGAATAACTTGCTCAGGGAAATACACTGAGTTACCGCGCTCTATCGCTTCTTTGTTAAGCGGCGTGTTCATACCTACATAATGTGATACATCGGCAATGGCTACCCATAAGCGCCAGCCACCCGACTTTTTAGGCTCACAGTATACGGCATCATCAAAATCACGAGCGTCTTCGCCATCTATGGTCACAAGCGGTAAGCCGCGTAAATCAACTCGACCTTGTTTATCGGCTTCTTCAACAAATTCACCTAAGTGGGCAACTTGTTGTTCAACCTCTTCAGGCCATACGTGTGGAATATCGTGATTACGCAGCGCAACTTCAATTTCCATACCCGGCGCTAAATGCTCGCCCAGTACGTCGATAACTTTACCTACCGCATTCATATTACGGCTTGGATTTTGGGTTATTTGCACTTGCACCATTTGGTTATGACGCGCGCCTTTTTCGTTACCCGGTAGAATAATAATGTCTTGGGTAATGCGCGGATCTTCAGCCACAACAACGGCAATACCATGCTCAACAAAATAACGCCCTACAATGGGTGCGCGCTCGTTAGTGAGTACTTTGATGATGCGTGCGTCGCATTTTGAGCCTGAGCCGCGTTTAGTGCCTTTGGCAAGAACTATGTCACCGTGTAGCACCATATTCATTTGATGCTTGGCAATAAACCAATCTTTGCTCTCGCCTTCAACTTCTAAAAAGCCAAAACCGTCTCTGTGACCGACTACTTTGCCTTTGGTTAAACCGGCTTCGTCAATCAGGGCATAACATTTAAATTTATTAAAATACAGCTGCCCATCACGCTCCATGGCGCGAAGTCGGCGCTTAAATGCTATTTGTCGTTCTTCATCGTTGACTGCGAGTTCTTCACATAGTTGTGCGTAGTTAGCAGGTTTGGAACGCTCTTGCAGGTGAGTAAGTATAAACTCACGACTAGGGACTGGGTTTTCGTACTTTTCTTGTTCTCGACTGAGATTTGGATCTTGGTTTGACATTCACTATCTTGTTAGTTGGTTATGTAAGTATTTTAACTCATATACTCGCAATGAGACAGGTAAAAGCCATTAAACTTTTAATAAAGCGTTATTACCTTTTGCATTTTGTGAAAATATAACTAAATAACGCTTAACATGTACTTAATTTAAGAGCTTAAAAGTGAGTAAACTAGCAGTAGCGTTTTTACTCACTTTTTTAAAAACCACTTATTTTTGCTGTAAGTTTTTCCACAGCAAATTACTTATATTATCGATAAAACTCGGGTCTTGTTTTGCCATAGTATCGAGAATAATTTTGTTCATTTGGGTTTTGTTTTGAGCGTATATCCAGCGATTTTTATTAAAGCTTTGCGCAAACTCTAACACACCCGCTTGCAAGGCTTGCTCATCAGCAAAAATTGCTTCTACCACATTTTGCTGTAACAATTTTTGCGCATCAACACGCTCACCGGTCATGGCTAAACGATTAAAAAATTGCTGATCTATGGCTTTATTAATAATAGGAAACATAGACGGTACAAACGGCACTAATACATCGACTTCGGGGAAACAAAAGAAGCCTTTGTCTGATTTCATAAATCTAAAATCACAGGCACATGCCAACACCGAACCATTACCATAAGTGTGGCCGTTTAGCGCGGCAATAATAGGCATAGGAAAAGTTACAATACGTTTAAACAAGGCACCTATCGAGTTCATAAAATCGGCAATTATTTGTGGTGTGTTGTCAGGGTTTGCCATCCACTGTAAATCAATGCCTAACGACCAACTTTTATCGCTACTTGAGGTTAGCACCACCGCTTTAATATGCTCGTTAGCCTCAATCGTATCTAGGTGTTGATTAAACTCGTTTATAAAGGTTGGATTATGGCGGTTTTCTGCTGTATTCATAGTAAGGATAGCCGTGCTTCCTTGCGTGGTAACTTCTATTAATGCTGTCATTAGACCCTCATTTAGTGCTTTTAGCTGCGCTTTTAGCACTTTTCATTACTTTTATAATTATAAATAGAATAGTAATACGTTGTATGAAATTTATAAAGCGTCTATTTTTGTAACCATTAAAGGAGCGAGAGCTTAAGCCATAGCGTTTAAATATTCGCGCAATTACAACCACCCTTTTTGTCGGGCTATACGTGCTGCATCAATTCGGTTTGTGGCATTGAGTTTAGCAATTGCATCGGATAAATAATTACGCGTTGTGCCTTCACTTATATAAAGCTGTTTTGCTATTTCGCTGGTTTTTAAGCCATCACTTGCAAGTTTTAACGCTTTGCGTTCTTTATCTGTGAGTGGGTCGGTATCGTCTAATGCGTTAATTGCCAGCTCTGGGTCAATCACCTTTTGCCCTTGCATTACTTTTTTAAGCGCATTAATTAGCTCTTCGCTTGGCGCTTCTTTTAAAATAAAACCTTTAACACCCGCACTTAAAGAACGCCTAATATAACCGGCTCGCGAAAAGGTGGTCATAATAACCATGTTAATTGCAGGGTGCTTAGCGGCTATTTGTTCACTAAGCTCAATACCATTCATGCTTGGCATCTCTATGTCTGTTAAAACAATATCTGGGTGTAAGTCTTTACTAAGCGCGTTGATTTCATTTAACGCATCTTGGCCATTACTTGCTTGACCAATCACCTCAACATTGAAATCAAGGCTTAATAAGGCTGCAACTGCGTCGCGAACCAGCGCTTGGTCTTCAACTAAATATACTTTGATCATTTTAAATCCTCAGCTCTCAGTGGCAGCACAACAGTTAAAGTAAATGTGTCGCCACAGGTAAATGTTGCATTGCCATTTAATTGCTCAGCCCGCTCTTTAATGCCATTTAAACCATTGCCTGCTTTTAATGTAGTGCATGGCGCATTATCAATAACGTTGATAACTAATTGCTGCTTTGTTTGCTCTATATTGATAGAGCCGTTTTTTGTACTGCTATGGCGTAATAAATTAGTAACCGACTCTTTAATAATAAGGCTCGCAATGCCCTCTACTTTAACGGGTAAGATCGCTAAATTAACGTTAAATTTTATGTTAAAACCTTGCTCTTTGAGTGTTTGTTTTAGCTGTGTTATTTGGCTATTTAAGTTGAGCTGCTTTAAATCACTTACCGCGCTTCTTACATCACTAAGCAATTGCCTTGCAAGGTTTGCTACTTGGGCAATTTCATTATTAGCCTGATCGTATCGCTCGCCTTGATTTAGTTTATTCGCAAGCTCAGCTTTTAAAGCTATTGATGACAATGAATGACCTAAAATATCGTGTAAATCTCGGGCTATGCGTTCACGCTCAGCAATGGCTGCTAGTTGCTCCAATTGCTTTGCGCTTTCTTGTTCGCGCTTTTTATGTTCGCGCTCTCTTTTTGCTGCAATCCCATAGCTAAATAAAGCGGCACATAAAAGTAAAGCCACCGCTAAAAAGTACTCAACCTTTGCTATATCACCTACATATGAACTTAGTAAAACAGTTAAAATTATCGCTAATGCGGCATAAACTCTTTGATAATTGCTATATGCATAACCCGCTACATAAGCTATGAAGCCAAATAAGGTTGGTGTACCAGCGCTATAAAAAGTGGCACTAAAACACACCAGTAACATAGCGATAACTAACTTAGTTACTCCCCTATTTTTGCAATTTATTGCTTTTACATATAAAAGTATAAACGCAATATAAAAGGCTAAAGACAGAGTGATTTGGTTAGCCGTAAAGTTGGCAAAATCAATGATCATCGGGAGTAAATAAAAACCGGTAAAAACTAAATGACCATATTTCCAAAAATCTTTATCGCTTTGCTGAGAAAACCTGTTAACCGAGCTCATACCAATACCTCTGGCCTATTATTTTTATTTATAGCACTCTTTTTATTAATAAATACAAATAACATAAAAATGCATACGAACATAAAACAATCTACATAAGTGATAGTAAAACTTAGTGTTTCTAAAAAATCGCTAATGCTTAAGCTTGTTAAAATTAAAGAATTCATAACACCCTCCAATATAAGTAAGGTAACTATGCCAGTGGGTAAAATAGATAAGAGTGTGAAGTGTCATTAACTTGGCTGACATTTGTCATGAAATAGAAAAATTCATCTTCTGAGTGTAAAAGCAATGCTAATATAGCCAAAAAAAGTGACCTGGAAAATTTAATGCAGTCCCAACAACAAAGCTTAATTTACTTACACATTGCCGTCCTTTTATTTGGCGGTACCGCCTTATTCGCAAAGCTAATTGGTTTAAATGCATTAGATATTACCGCTTATCGCGCGGCTATCGCTGGGCTGGCAATTTGTGTGCTACTAACTTTGCAAAAAAAACCAATTAAGCTGCATCGCGCTAAAGATTATGTGATTGCCATTTTATTAGGCGTTGCCGTAGGTATTCACTGGGTAACCTATTTTGCAGGCATGCAATTGGCGGGAATTACCGTGGGCATGTTAGCCTTTTTTACCTATCCCGTGATCACGGTATTTTTAGAACCCCTATTTAATAAAAGTAAGCCCAAAACAAAAGATATAATAAGTGCTGTGGTGGTGATTTTTGGCATTTATTTATTGATCCCTAACGTTAATTTAGGCGATGACATCACTTTAGGTGTTGTGACGGGCGTGGTATCAGCATTATTTTTTGCTCTTCGTAATATTACTCATAAACGCTACTTTAGCGAGTATGGTGGACCGCAAACCATGTTTTACCAAACCTTAGTGGCAAGCCTGATGCTGTGTGCTTTTATTGAAGTGCCCATAACAGAAATTAATGATACTGATTTAATATTTCTGCTTATTGCCGGTGTGGTGTTTACTGCGATGCCGCATTCGTTATTTGCAGCGAGTTTAAAACATTTATCAGCAGCAACCGCTGGATTGATTTCTTGCTTACAGCCCCTTTATGGCACAATACTGGCTATAATTATTCTGCACGAACGCCCCTCAGTGATGACCCTGATTGGTGGCGCACTGATTGTTAGTGCTGCGTGCTTTGAAACTTGGTCAATTTCACGGAAAAAGCAGCCATGAAAATATTTGCACATAGAGGCGCAAGCACACACTTTCCTGAAAATACGCAAAGCGCCATTATAGCGGCGTTAAAAGCGAATGTAGATGGCATTGAGGTTGATGTACAAAGCGCGCTTGATGATTACGTTATTATTCACGATACCTACCTCGATAGAACCACTAATGGCAAAGGCAAAGTGTGCGACTTTAGTGCCCAGCAAATTAAACAGTTTGATGCAGGAAATGGCGAACAAGTCCCTACTTTGCAGCAATTAATAGACTGGAATAATAACCAAACCTTACTCAATTTAGAGCTAAAGCATACCTTTGAACTTGAAAAGTTTGCAACCGTGCTTGAAAGTAACATTGCGAACAAAAAAATAACCGCAGACAATATTTTAGTTTCATCATTTAATCATCATCAACTACACTGGCTAAAGAGCCGTTTACCGTGGCTTAAAATTGGCGCACTTACTGCGTCAATTCCATTGCAGTATGCAAAGTTTGCACAAGACTTACAGGCCTACAGCATTCATATTGACAAAAACTTTATGAACAAACCGTTTGTAGACGATGCCAAAATGCGCGGTTTACAAGTATTTGCTTACACCGTAGATGAAGTCGAAGATATTAAACTAATGCTTGCCTGTGGTGTTGATGGTATTTTTACTAACGACCCTGAACGAACTAAGCATTATTTAGCGCAATTAAATGAACTATAACTAATTATTTAATTGCCATTTATGCTATAAAAACAATAATTTAGTAGGTCACTATTTAATGAGTAGCTACATGCGTATTTATAATTTTTTAGAACAAACACTGTTTTATACTTTAACCCGAAAAATAGTTGGGAATTTAAGTTTTGTTTTTTTATTTCAAGCCATTACTTTGTTTTGGTTACACAGTAGTTTAACCGAAAACCAACAAAGCACTGGCTTATTTTGGGCACTTGCGCTACTTATTATTGCAGGCTTTATATTTACTATTTTTTATATGCGCTTTTTAATTGTGCGCCCGGTAAAAGCCATGCGCGATACGCTCATTAATATTAATCAACAAGATGCGAATTTAGCAGCCAAATTACCCCATTTCACGTTTGATGAATTTAGAGACTTAAGTGAGCAATACAATCAATTTACTACCCATTTAAATAGTTTATTAAGCACTACCTATACCAGCGCCCAAGAGAGTGTACAGAGTAACAGCCAAGTAACGCAATCAATGCAACACACTGAACAATTGAGTGAGCAGCAAATTAATTTAAGCCACACTATTATTAATGCCAGTAATCAAATTACCCAAAGCCTGCAGGCTATAGTAAGCAACACTGATAGCGTACATCAGGTCAATAATGAACACCTTAATTTTGTAAAGCTCTCTGCTGGTGAGCTATCAAAACTAGTTGAGCAGGTAAGGCTTATTAATGAAATGCTGGGTAGTTTTTCTAAAACGATTGCGGGCTTGAAAGAGAACAGCGAAAACATTCGCAGTATTTTAAAAATGGTTGAAGAGTTTTCGGATCAAACTAACTTATTAGCACTAAATGCAGCCATAGAAGCGGCACGCGCTGGTGAAGCGGGGCGAGGTTTTGCCGTGGTTGCCGATGAAGTTCGTACCCTATCGGTTAAAGTAAGCGACGCAACACGCCAAATTAGTGATTTTATTACCCAAATGAATGAGCTCGTTAATGAAACGAATAAAGAGTCAGAGCAATTAATAAACCACTCAAATAATGCGCAAACATCAATTAACACCACCTCTGATGGGTTTGGTAAAATGCTCAATGAGTTTGAACTTAATCAACAACAATTGCAGCAAATAGCCAATGCCGTACACTTGCTCGAAGATACCCAAAACCAAACGCATGAATCGGTTGAGCAAATTGTGGCGCTAGGCGAACAAGCCAAGCAACAAATAGATACAGCACTGCATGATTCTGAACAATCACAAAAGCTAAGCCAACAAACCCAACAACAGTTAAAACGCTTTGTAGATTAGGCAATAACAATTTCACCCAAGCCGCGATTATGCTAAATTAAGCGGCTTGTCATTTAACTGTGTGAAGTATGTGAGCGACGTAAAACCAAACTATGAACAGCTAGCCCAGCAAATAAAGTTATGGGGCCAACAACTTGGCTTTAGTGAAGTGGGCATTACTGACATTGATTTAACTAAGCATGAAGCACAGCTTCAGCGTTGGCTTGATGCAGGGTATCATGGTTCAATGGATTACATGGCTGCACATGGAATGAAACGCGCCCGCCCTAGCGAGCTAGTCCCTGGCACGCAACGAGTTATTTCAGTAAAAATGAATTACCTGCCGCCAGATTCAGGCTTTGCCAAAAACCTTAAAAATAACGAGAAAGCCTATATCAGCCGCTATGCACTTGGCCGTGACTATCACAAATTAATGCGTAATCGGCTCAAGCAATTAGGTAAAAAAATTGAACAGCAGGTAGGTGACTATGGCTTTAGGCCTTTTGTTGATTCAGCGCCAGTGCTTGAGCGTCAATTAGCTGAAAAAGCAGGGCTTGGCTGGCGAGGTAAACATTCTTTATTAATCAATAAAGAGGCTGGCTCTTGGTTTTTTTTAGGCGAGTTATTTGTAGATTTACCACTGCCTATTGATGATGAAAACACGTTCGAAGGTTGTGGTAAATGTGTTGCCTGTATAACCCTTTGCCCTACCGGCGCTATTGTAGAACCTTATGTGGTAGATGCACGTAAATGCATATCGTATTTAACCATAGAGCATCAAGGGGCTATTCCAGAGCAATACCGAACCTTAATGGGTAACCGCATTTATGGTTGCGATGATTGCCAGTTAGTGTGCCCATGGAATCGCTATGGACAAATTACCGACGAGCAAGACTTCCACCCCCGTACACAATTAAAAAATAAAGACTTACTCGCGTTATTTGCCTGGGATGAAACTACCTTTTTAACAAATACCGAGGGCAGCCCTATTCGGCGTATTGGCCATGAGCGTTGGTTACGAAATATAGCGGTTGGCTTAGGCAACGCAGATTTTAGCCCAGCGATTATTCATGCACTTGAAGATAAACGCAAAACGGTCAGTGACATGGTGAATGAGCACATAGAATGGGCACTTACCCAGCAACATGATAAACAAAGACAAAAGCTGCGCAAAACAGCACGGCTAATACGGATTGTTGAAAAAGGCCTACCCAGAGACGCGTAAGCCTATTGCCTAAAAAAACGCGACATAATGTCGCTGATACAAGCTATCTGCCTAATCGTAGCGACGAGTTTAGCCCGCGACTCGCAGCCCGTAGCCCGTATTTTTAGCCTTTGTCTGTAATCACTTTCTCTGTGAACTCTGTGCCCTCTTTGTGTAATTTACTAATAGCTTATTGAACAGAGAGAAGAAAATGAGGAGTAAATGAGAAACCACAATTAAAATACCGATCTTAGTTAACCTGTTACTCCTACCTTTCGTCTTTAACCTTTAAAAGACGCGACATAAAGTCGCTGCTACAAGTTAATATATCTAATCGTAGTAAGGAATTTACCCCGCGCCTCGCAGCCCGTAGCCCGTATTTTTAGCCTTTGTCTGTAATCACTTTCTCTGTGAACTCTGTGCCCTCTTTGTGTAATTTACTAATATCTTATTGAACACAGAGAATAAAATGAGAAGCCACAATTGAAGTACCGATCTTAATTAACCTGTTACTCCTACCTTTCGTCTTTAACCTTTAAAAGACGCGACATAAAGTCGCTGCTACAAGTTAATATATCTAATCGTAGTAAGGAACTTACCCCGCGCCTCGTAGCCCGCATCTTTAGCCTTTAGCCTTTAACCTTTAACCTTTAACCTTTCAACAATAAAGCAAGATCTTGCTCTATTTCTGCAAAGGCTTTTTTAACTTGATCCACTGACTCCTGACGTGCAACCGAGTTTTGTATGGTTTCGTCTACTTTTTTATAAATAAAAATTTCTTGGTCTTCATCCAATCCCATAGTTGGGATCCGCTCTTCGAGTTCTTCTTGTAAATGCTTAAATACTTTTTCGTTATTAATACGACTGTCGTTCAACATCCCAATTAAACGATGAAACTTACTATGCACAGTAGCGGCAACTTTATTTAACCGCTCCTGCTGCGATACCAGCATCTGCTTAGTGGTAATGGCTCGTAATTGTTGCTCGGTTACACTTACAATAAAGCAAATATGATCACGTATGCGTCCGTGCTTTTGCTCGTCATGCTCTGGCATATTTAAAATCAGTAAACTCACAAGCTCGTAGTTAACCAAAATGCGATGAGAAAACTCATGCAGTCGTCCTTTGCTTTTAAGCATTTCAAATAACTCAATTACAATTGGCGAACACACCCCATTGAGCGCAAAGTGCGACTTAGTATCGTTACATCTAAATTCAATATTACTTTGTAGGCCAAATGCCTGTAAGCATTCTACTAATGCTTTGCCAAGCTCTTGTATATCGTTAATAAAACCAATATTTTCAATGTAATTTACTATCTGACCCATTTCGCTGCTATTTGCCATGGCATTAAAGGCGGTAGAGGTCGCTTCTTTTACTTGCTTTTCAAGCTGTTGTTTTTCTATTAAGACTTGATTTAGTTTATTCAGTTTTTGCTTTAATTCGTCGTGCCCAAACGGTTTTACAATATAGTCTTCCGCGCCTACTGAATAACCTTCCATGCGCTCCTCAACCGTACCTCTTGCAGATACAAACATCACGATGATGTCATGGGTAATGGGGTTAGCTTTAAGCTCTTTACATACTTCATAACCATTCATTTCTGGCATACTTACATCAAGTAATATAACTTGAGGCATATACTCTTCAACCATACTTAAGCATTCAGGGCCGCTGGAAGCTAGCTTAAGTTCAAAATCAAGATCCTCTAATATTTCTTCAATTATTTCGAGGTTAAATGGTTCATCGTCGACTGCAAGAATTTTAGTTAAAGCCATAATTTTTCATCCATATAAATTAAAAAAATTCGATTGTTAGCCGCTATTTTTCACTAATTGCTCATCAGCTAGGTATTCATCTAAGTTTATTTCTAAAGGAACTTGTATCGAAATTGTTGTTCCACCAAGGCTGTTATTGCATGCTTTAATACTGCCTTGATGCAATGAAACAAACTCACGACACAAGGTAAGACCCAACCCAGTTCCACCTGCACCACTATTCGTTTTACTGCTTTGCTCAAATTTATTAAAAACCGTTTCAAGTTCCTCTTCAGGTATTCCTATACCGCTATCTATCACTGCAATGTTTGCATTGTCATCGTCTCTTTGCATGACAACTTCAACAGTACTGTGCTCTTCACTAAATTTGAGTGCATTACTCAATACATTTCTCAAAACCTGATTTATTTGCTCTTCATCGCACTGTGCAACAATCGGCGCGTTATCAGAGCTAAAAACAATATTTATATCTTTTTCAATAGCAATACCGGCAACATCATCAATACTGGTTTTAACAATAGTCGCTAAATCATAAGCCCGTGGGTTGAATGGAAATTTACCAACATCTAATTTAGAAAGGTCGAGTAAATTATTAAGTAACGATAGTAGTCTTTGCCCACTTGATTCAATACGAGTTAAATACTTCAAAAGTTTATCTTTGCTAAAATCACCCTCTTGTAACTTGCTAATACCAAAACGTGAAAAGCTCAATATAGAGTGCATAGGGGTTCTTAGCTCATGCGACATATTTGCCAAAAACTCTGATTTACTTAGATTAGCCGCTTCGGCAATATTTTTCGCATGCTCAAGCTGTGAAGTACGTGCCCTTACTTGCTCTTCTAAAAGATCTTTGGCTTCCAACAGTAGATCTTCTTTTTGTTTTAAATGGCTAACATTTTTAAAAATAACCGCTAACGCTATTTCGCCATGGTGGTCTATTTCATTAAATGATCCAACTAGCGGAATTTTACTTCCGTCTTTATTTACAATGTGTAAGTCACAACTAAACTGACGATTACTGTTTAATGTAGAGATTTTATCTTTTATTGCCTGCACCGAGTCATCATCTAAAAAATGAAATAACGAGTGAGCAATGAGCTTTTTAAACTTTAAATTAAATAATTTTAAGCAGGCATCATTGGCCTCGACTATCTTGCCTTTGCGTTCAAATAATAAAATAGGATCGGGGGTATTTTTAAAAATGACCTGCAGTAGGCTGTCTTTTTCAATCAGCACATCAACTGTTTCTTGTAATCTTTCTACTAGCTCAGCATTGTGACGTTTTAGCAGCTCGGTTTGCCATAATTTATGTACAGCCTGTAGTAACACATTGTCATTTAAAGGCTTAATTAAAACATCTTCAACACCTTGGCGAATGGCTTCTAACATAGATTGTTCAGGGCGTGAGGTTACTAACAAGCAACGACTATGCGGTTGTATTTTTTTTAAACTCGAAAATATCTCTAAACCAGAACCCGGTTGTAAGCTAAAGTCACTGATTAAAATATCAATACTCCTTAGCTTGGCAATATTAATTGCTTCATCATGGTTTGTTGCGGTGTATACCTCAATATGAGCGCCATAAAGGCTACTTTTAAGTGACTCTAATCGCTCATTAACATGATCAACGAGTAAAATTGTCGGCAGTTTAAAAATGTGATCTGGACCTATCTCTAATAAGGCCTCAATTAAAGACGTTATTTCTTTATTGGAAAAGAAGGGGTAGATAATGGTGGCATTGGGTATCAAGTCATTTAATTTGGAAAATGCGCTAAGCAACTCCCCTGATTCTGCTTTTGGCGCTAATAACAAAAATGATTGAGAAGTCGCTTTCTCAACAACTATCGATACAACATCGGTTGGCACGCCTTGAGAAAATACCAACAAGTCATAAATGTCTATGTCTGTATTTTCATCAAACATAGCAAAGTGGACTAATTCAACTTGGCAGCCAATTAGTTCTAATAACACTTTTAAGCGCATAGCAATCATGCTACTGCTATCAATAATAAGTATTTTTCTCGCCATTTAGACACACTTTAAAGAGTTAATTAAACACCTTTTCAGCATAGTCTAGAATTTTTGGTTTAGCATAATCACCTACGTAAAAGTGAATTTTGCTGCCTTTTGTTATGGTACTAGGTTAAATGCTTACCAAAAATAGTCAGGCTGTACAGCTGATTGTCCATTCTTGCTACGTTAGGCAGCTCTCCCCATACTGCAAAATCAAAATGCTTAAATAATTTAATGCTCGGTTCGTTGTGACTAAAAATAAACCCAAGTAATACTTCGATATTAAGCTGCTTGGCTTGTTGTTGTGCAAATTGCATCAGCTTTTTACCCAACCCTTTTCCTTGGGCTGCTGCCGTAATGTAAATGCTTAACTCAACGGTGCCATCGTAAGCTGGGCGGCCATAAAACGATTTATAACTAAGCCACGCTAATACTTGGTTATTCTCACAGTAAACAAAAATAGGGCGTTGAGCAGTATGGCTATCAAACCAAGGTTGTTTATCAGCGACGGTCACCTCTTCGGTATCGGCGGTGACCATTCGACTAGGGATAGTTTCATTGTAAATAGCAACAATGGCAGTTAAATCATCAGGTTTTGCTAAACGTATAGTCATAGAAAATAAAGTAAAATTGATCAATTTAGCCTATAGTAGCGTATGATAAGTTACATAAATACTCTAAAAACGCACTTAAGGTAATAGCATGATAAAAAAAATAATACTTGGTTTAACCCTAGCGTTAAGTTGTGTTTCGCTAAATACATATGCCGCAGACTCGCCCCTCCCTTCATTAGATGCAAACACCTGCAATGACTTCACGAATGTTTCACTTAGAAAGTTGCGCTCAACTGAAACCATTAACTTATGTGATTTTAAAAACCAGCCTCTTTTGATTGTTAACACTGCGAGTAACTGCGGTTTTACGCCGCAATTTGAAGGTTTAGAAGCGCTTTATAATAAATACAAAGACGAAGGTTTGGTGGTATTAGGCTTTCCATCAGATGATTTTTTTCAAGAAGAAAACGATGAAAAAGATACCGCTAAAGTGTGTTACGTAAATTATGGTGTAACTTTCCCTATGCTGGCCACGAGCGCAGTACGTGGTAGTGACGCAAACCCTATTTTCAAGCATTTAAACGCCCAAACCAGTTCACCAAACTGGAACTTCTATAAATACGTGGTATCGGCCAATCGCAAAACGATTACGCGTTTTAACAGCCGCGTAGCACCGGATTCAGCAAAACTAGAAAGCGTAATCAAAAGTGCATTTTAACTTTGTGTTTTCAGTTTAACCTTACTAAGATGTTGCTATCAAATTTAAAAAACTAAACTTACAGGTAGGAGAACTTATGGCAGTTGCAAGTGCAAGGCACATACTCGTAGACAGTGAAGCACAATGTTTAGACCTTAAAGATAAAATTGAGCAAGGTGAAGACTTTGCAGAACTCGCTAAACTACACTCTAATTGTCCATCAGGTCAAGATGGTGGTGCATTAGGTGAGTTTGGCCCTGGTATGATGGTGCCTGAATTTGACAAGGTGGTATTTTCAGCGCCGCTAAATCAAGTACAAGGCCCTGTACAAACACAGTTTGGTTACCATTTATTAGAAGTAACCAGCCGCTCAGAGTAAGTAAATCGATTTATTAATAAAGCCGCATCAGCGGCTTTTTATTTATGTGGAGTTGGCAAAAGCCCCATTATGCAACTATTTGGCTCTATTCCTTCCCCTTATGTTCGCCGCGTTAGAATCTGGGCAGAACAAAATAACTGTGCGCTTGAGTTTATAAATCTCGATATTTTTTCTAAAGACGATCAGCCGTTGGTGGTCACAAAAAATCCAGCAGCCAAAATCCCTATATTGGTCGATGACACGCTTACCCTAAGTGATTCAAATACCATACTGCGTTATTTACTTGAAAAAACTAAGCAACCCCCACTTACATGGCCTCAAGAGCATTTTTTAATTAGGGCCTGTTGATCTTTCAAGGTTAAATTTACAGCAGTCTGTTTGGTATTTAGGCAAGGCAGAGCCTATGTGGTGTGGTTATTCCCCATAAATAGGCGATAACGTAGTATTAATGCCAAACAGGCGCTGCCCGAAGGGTTCTGCCTAGGGGCGATTAACTCTTTGTTGCCTACATGGATGTAGGTAAGGGGCGTGAGCAGGACGCGGAAGCTTTGCTCGGTTTTTACTTAGCCCACTAGGTTACAAACCTCGCGCCGCGATTAAATCGCCCCTAGTTTGAAGAAATTTTAATCCGTAAAGGTCAACAGGCCCTAGCATCAATGCCTGCAATGATTCATTCGTTGAATTACTGTTATGCCAACGTTCTGGATTTGACACGCAAGCTGATAAACTATTTTTTAATCTGCAAAATGAGCGAGTTGCGCAAACATTACACTATTTAAATGATCATTTATGCGATGATGAATTTAAAAGCTGTGAATGCCTCAACATCAGTTTATACTGCTTACTTGATTGGATATGCTTTCGTGAACTCACTGATTTTAGCGCGCAGCCGCAATTAGTTAAGTTTCATGAGGCGTTTAGTCAGCGTCAAGCGGCTAAAAATACCAACCCTCGACTTAAATTTTAAAAGGTGGATACATGAGCGATATCGAAATTGAATCACAACTAGTTAGCTTTGTAGAAAAAGTACGTGTTAGTGAGCAGATCTGGGCACTGGGTGCCGATGATGGTGGCTTTGTTGTATGTGAGTCAAATCAGTTTGACGACACCGATGTACTTTTACTGTGGGAATCACAAGACGCAGCACAAGCACAATGTAAAGAAGAGTGGCAAGACTACAGTCCAGTAGAAATCAACCTAGATGAATTCTTAGATGATTGGGTTGAAGACCTAAAATCTGATGATGCATTAGTGGGTTTAAATTGGAATGACGATCAGGTGTGTGTAGAAATTGAACCGGTTGGTTTAGCTCGCGCGCTAAGCGAATAAGTTTTAGGCGTTAGTTCGCTGACATTATCCCAACTAACAGCAACGGTTAGTTGGGGTATAAAAATAATAAAAACTGTCAAGGTAATACGTTGAAAACCCATCTTGGTCGTCGTCCATTTTCAGCTATGGAGCTGCATACGCTCTATAACGGATATATTTATAGTGATACACGGCTTGCCCGCGAACAAGCTAAACACTGGCATTTCTGGCTGCCCTTAATTGCTTATTACAGTGGCGCTTACAGTGATGAAATTGGCTGCTTAACCCTTGATGACCTAATACTTAAAAATAATATTCTCTGTTTTAGTTTTCATACCCACGGTAAAATTAAACCCCGTTTGGTACCTGTTCATCATGCCCTTATTAGTGCTGGGTTTAATGACTATTTAGCTTATGTAGAAGCACAAAACCACTCCCGTTTAATGTTTGATCTTCCCGCTAAAACAGGGCGCTATAGCGAAAAAGTGCGCATATGGTTTTCAGGAGAGGGTGAACGCGCAGGATATTTGCAAAAATGTGCAATTCCTTCGGTGGATCAACTCGGTATGAAAACCGCAATTAGTAGTTTACGGCTTAACTTTGAACAGCAAATTCGTATTTATGCCCTGCAAGCAGGCAACAAAGACTGCTTTAATTACTTAATGGGCTTTAATGATTACCCTCATGATAACTTTAACGATATAGCCTTGTTAAATAAGGTGCTACAACAGATCCGGGTTATCAATTCCCATATTCATTGGCAGCGGTTTTTAGCCCGAGATAGCCACTGACAAACTTTGTTACTCTTTTCCTTAGCGATCTGCGCTTACTCTAGTAAAAAAAGCTGTTAGGATGAAGTGCCGTCTATATGACTGTTTCTAACAACAAAAAATCTAGGGATAACTATGTTTTTAAAAAGCCTCTTAACCGTGAGCGTTGCGCTTGCGATGAATGCTGCTCACGCTAACGAATTCGTCATTGAAAAACTCGCAAAGCCAAGTTCACAAAAAGTCGCTTTAACGCTCGACCCAAGTCAGGATACCTTTACAGGAATGACCGAGATCAGCTTAGAAGTGCTCAAACCAACACACTACATTGAGCTCAATGGTGTTGATTATGCAACTAAAATGGTGCAACTCCTAGGTGAGCAAAACTGTGATTTAAACAGCGAAATGCTTAAAACAGGTAAAGTTAAATTTAGCTGTGAAGAGCAAATTCAGCCAGGTAAATACACCTTAAAAATAGATTTTTCAGCGCCTTATAACCGCCAGAGTGTGGGGTTATATAAAACCCTAGATCAAGGCGTTCCGTACTTGTTCACGCAATTTGAAATGAGTGATGCGCGCCGTGCATTTCCGGTGTTTGACGAACCAAGCTATAAAATTCCGTTTCAGTTAACCATTACCGCCCCCACCTCACAAAAAGTGTATTCAAATACACCTGAGCTAAAAACGACGGTGAATGGCGATATGACCACCCATTACTTTGATAAAACGCCACCAATTCCATCTTACTTAGTGGCTATGGCTGTAGGTCCATTTGAAGAGCTAGAAATTAAAGGCATGCCTATTCCTGGGCGTGTGATCACCCCACAAGGTAAAATTCATTTAGCGCAATATGCAAAAGAGAACATGCCTAAAGTACTGGGCGCACTTGAAGAGTACTTTGGTATTCCTTATGTATATAAAAAGCTAGATTCAGTGGCTGTTCCTGAATTTCCGTTTGGCGCTATGGAAAATTCAGGTTTAGTGACTTACCGCGAAGATATTCTTCTGGTTGATTTAGAAGCTGCAACGCGTAGTAAAAAACAACGTAATGTCTCTATTATTGCCCATGAATTAGCTCATCAATGGTACGGTAACTTAGTGACTATGAAGTGGTGGAACGACTTATGGTTAAATGAGGCGTTTGCAAGCTGGATGGCGGCAAAAATTACTAAGCAGCTTAATCCTGAGTTTGAATCACACCTAGATTTACCACAAAACAACGTAATGGCGTTAGATGCACGTTTAAGCACTAAGCCAATTCGCAAACCAATTAAAACCGAAGCCGATATTATGGATGGTTTAGGCCTTGCCTACAGCAAAGGCAGCTCAGTACTGGCGATGGTTGAAAACTGGATTGGCGAAGAGGCATTTCAAGCTGGTATTCAGAACTACTTAAAAGAATTCTCCTATAAAAATGCAGAAGCTGCCGATTTATGGGAAGCACTTGGTAAGGCTTCAAATAAAGATGTAGCGAGCGTTTTAAAATCGTTTATTGAACAGTCGTCATTCCCGCTAATTAACGTTAAGCAGCAAGGTAAGAGCATTACGATTTCGCAAAGTCGTTTTGCCAATGCCGGTGTTGAAGCTCCTGCTCAACTGTGGAATGTACCGGTTGCGATTAAATATGGTGCTGGCGATAAAGTACAAACAGCCAATGTATTATTAAATAAACAAAGCCAAACGCTAGCATTAGACTTTGAACCAGAGTGGATTTATCCAGATCAAGGCGCGCTAGGTTATTACCGTTGGGTAATGGATGATGCGCAATTTAATGCGTTAATAGATAATGCAGCTACGGTATTAAACGACCGTGAACGCTTAGCCCTATTATCGGCAACAGATGCCCTACTTGATGCCGGTGTCATTTCAGCGGCTAAATTAATGCAAACGCTTGAAGTATTTGCCAGCGATAGTCATCCGCGTGTTGCTAATACTGCTTTAGGTTATTTAGCGTCACAGCAGCGTACTTTTAAAGACGATAGCAATAAAGATTTATGGCCTACGTTTATTCAAAATGCGGTGATGCCTGCCGCTAAAAAATATGGCCTAGAAGCAAAAATGGGCGAAGATGGCGCAGTAGCTCAACTTCGTGCCGCGGTAGTATCACGCTTAGGGTTTGATGGTGAAGATAAAAATGTGATCAATAAAGCCAAACAGCAAACACAAGCTTACTTAAACGATCCACAAAAGGTAGACCCTTATTTAGCAGGTACTTATTTACGCCTTGCGGCTTTTCATGGGGATAAGGCGTTGCTAGATCAGTTTATGACAACCTTTAAAACCACCAAAGATCCACAAGTGCGTACCAATATGCTGGCAGCAATGGGTTACTTTGGTAAACCTGAACTACAAAAAGCGGTACTGGCGTATAGCTTAACAGACGAAGTAACGGCTTCTGATATGCGTACTATTTTATCGGGTCAAAGTTACACCGATGAACGCCAAGCACTGTTTATTGATTGGATTTATAGCAACTACGATAAAGTAACAGCAAGCTTGCCACCATTTTTTGTGCCTAACTTACCTTACTTTACTACCGCCAGCTGTGACGCTGACAGTTTAGCTACAACGCAAAGTTTCTTTGACGCTAAACTGGATGCTGTACCCGGTTATGCGCGTACGTTAAGTAAACTTGCAGAGAGCACCAATGACTGTATTGCACTTAAAAACCGTGAACTGAAATCAGTCAATAGCTTTTTAAATAGCAAATAAGTTAAAGTTTAAAGGATGGCGGGCTGCGGGCGACGAGTAACGGGCCGAAAACCTCAAACTCGGGCTAATGGCTGATGTTTTCTCATTTACTTCTCATTGTCTTCTCTTTGTGTAATAAGATCTTAAAAAATTTATTCACAAAGAGGTTAAGAGGCGCTGCGCTTTTAGAGGTAGTAATTAAAGACAAAGGTTAAAGGTTAAAGGTTAAAGGTTAAAGGTTAAAGGTTAAAGGTTAAAGGTTAAAGGTTAAAGGTTAAAGATTTTATCTTGCACCTTTTGCCTTTAGCCCTGCACCACTCTATTAACCGCCAATAATCATCGTTAGCTTTGCTATAAACTCTTTTGCCGCTTGTTCAGAGTTAATTTTAAAAGCGACACCATAATGAATAGGCTGCGTACTTTTATAAATACGGGTAGGAAAACGGGTCATTTCACTGCTATGAAAATAGCCTTGAGTACGCACAACCCCATCAATATCAGTAAAGTCATCGCTAAACACTTCAAATGCAGGTCGGATCACAATTTTACCTTTACCTGCTTCCGCATGGGTATAAAACGCTTCTTTAGAGTTTACTAGCATATACTCAGCTATGTTTTTTATTTTAAAGTTACTTCTACACTCTAGTTTGATCAGCTGCTCGGTTAACTCGTCTGCACTAAATGCCACGTGACTTTCCTTTTTATTTAATAGGGGGTTAGGATCTGTTGACCTTTCAGAGTTAAATTTGCAGCAGTCTGTTTGGTATTTAGCCAAGGTAAAGCATATGTAATGTGGTTATTCCCCATAAATAGGCGATAACGCAGCATCAATGCCAAACAGGCACTGCCCTTCGGGTTCTGCCTAGGGGCGATTTACTCTTTGTTGCTCAGTTTTGACTTAGCCCACTAGGTTACAAACCTCGCGCCGCGATTAAACCGCCCCTAGTTTGAACAAATTGTAATCCGCAAAGGTCAACAGACCCTAGACTAACTCATGCATGAGTGAAAGTCCGAAATTTATTTATTCACTACACACAAAAGCTAATTGCTGATTTTTATAACTCAACCGGCTTATTTCAGTATCGCAATATTGGCTTAAATCAAGCCACTGCGATATAGCAGAGCCGCGTGTTAATTTACGCTGGTAAACACGGTTTTTAATTGCGTAAGCAATGGTATTTTCATCTTTTAAGATGAAATCTTGTACTTGGTTTGGCAGTCTAAGTATATCGGTAACTTGCTTAGTTTGTGGATCAAAACGCGCTAGGTGATGCTGCCCGTGTTTACTATGGCTAAATAAAAACTCAGCCTGCGCTTTATTATAAATAAGCGTGCGACCAATATCGCTTGCTACCACCTCACCTTTTGCCGCAGCAACCGAGGTATATTGCAAAGTGTGTGGTTCGCCTAAAATAAACATCACTAAATCGTTGTTACTTCCCCAAGCGTGGTAGCCTACAGGTTCAATCCAATCAAAAATACGACTTGCAGCCAACTCGGGTGCCAACGGATATTGCCATAGCTTTTGTTTACCATCGTCTTCAACGACAATCGCCGATAAGTGCTGCCCATCCGGTGTTAAAGTGGGCGAGTATTCACTTTGTGGCGTATTAGTGACCATAGACGTTTGTTTTGATGATAAGCTGTAAAGCGCAATATCTGTTTGACTCTGGTCATTACTGATTATTTCTCGGGTATAGTATAGGCCGGTGTCGGTTAAATGGGGTTGATTGTTATAGCTCGTTTTATCACTAACAATGCTTACACGTATACCATGCGGAGTATTTAAATCGGCGAGCAAAATTTGGCTTTTAGGCATACTTGCCTGAGCAATATCTAGCGTTAAAGCATTAATTGTTATTAGCCCTAACAACGGTTTGATCAGTTTCATGCTTTCTCTCGTTTTAATTTTAAGCACCTCATGATAACGTTATTTACTGATGACGTCACTTGACCTAGCTTAGTAAGGTCTTTATAACTAACGGGTCATAAAAAAGAGAACAAACATGTCAGCTAAACACCCTATTATTGCAATCACCGGCTCATCTGGAGCAGGCACAACAACCACCACTAACGCCGTGAAGCATATTTTCCGTAGCCTTGATATCAATGCGGCATTTATCGAAGGTGATAGCTTTCATCGTTATACACGTCCTGAAATGGACAAAAAAATTCGTGAAGCACAGCAAGAAAGTAAACACATTAGCTATTTTGGCCGAGAAGCTAACGACTTTGGCGCCTTAGAAGACTTATTTACTAAATACGGTGAAACCGGCGAAGGAAAACTTCGTCGTTATTTACACACCTTTGATGAAGCCGTGCCTTATAACCAGTTACCTGGGACATTTACCCCATGGCAAGAACTTGAGCAAAATACAGATCTGATGTTTTACGAAGGTCTACATGGCGGTGTAGTTGATGAAGATCATGATGTTGCTAAACATGTTGATTTACTCATAGGCATGGTGCCTATTATTAACCTTGAATGGATCCAAAAGCTCATTCGCGACACCTCAGAACGCGGCCACTCTCGTGAAAAAGTCATGGACTCTATTGTGCGCAGTATGGATGACTACATTAATCATATAACGCCGCAATTTTCTCGTACCCATATTAACTTTCAGCGAGTCCCCACCGTTGATACTTCCAACCCATTTAGCGCTAAAGATATCCCCTCCCTTGATGAAAGCTTTGTTGTGATTCGCTTTAGGGGGATTGATGATGTTGATTTTCCGTATTATTTGCGGATGATTGAAGGCAGTTTTATGTCGCGTATAAACACCTTAGTGGTGCCTGGTGGTAAAATGGGTCTCGCGATGGAACTGGTGCTCACGCCTCTAATAAAAGATATTATTTTGAAAAAACGCGCCTTAGCAAAGTTAGCCCCGCCTGAAATTCCTATTTAGACTCTTTTTTGTGAACCCTAACTCACGTACACTGCTGATTTTAAGTATGACGAGTTTAATATGTCGCAATCAATTAAAATTATTGTTGGGTCTAAAAACCCAGTAAAAATCAATGCCGCTAAACATATTTTTGCGATGTATTTTCCTGAGCGTGTAATCGAATGTAGTGGTGTTCACGCGCCCTCAGAGGTACCCGATCAACCCTTAGGTGAAGAGCAAACCTGCTTAGGGGCACAAAATCGCGTTAATTACTGTAAAAACCACTATCAGGCAGACTACTATATGGCGATGGAAGGTGGTGCAGCGCAATTTAGCTATGGTGCGGCAACCTTTGCCTATGTAGTTATTGATAATGGCGCACAGCAAGTTACAGGCCGAAGCAGTAACTTACCCCTGCCCACTGTGTTTTATAAAGCATTGCTTCAAGGTGAAGAGCTTGGTGACGTGATGGATAAAGCTTTTAATACCACCAATATTAAACAGCAAGGGGGTGCTATTGGCTTATTAACTGATCATCATGCAACACGAGAAAGTACCTATACTCAAGCGCTGACACTCGCCATGGCGCCTTTTCTTAATCCCACTCTATATAATCAATAACGGATGTTTTAATGAAGTATAACTACGTATTATTTGATGCCGACGAAACCTTATTTAGCTTTAATGCCTTTGCTGGCCTTAAAAACATGCTAGCAACCTATGACATGGATTTTACCGAGGCAGATTATGCCCATTATCAAAACACCAATAAGTCATTATGGATTGCTTATCAAAACAACGAGATCACCTCAAGTCACTTACAAGTAACTCGTTTTAGCGAACTGGCAAATAAACTAGATGTGCCAGCTCAACAGCTCAATGATGATTTTTTATCAGCAATGGCCGAAATTTGTATGCCTTTACCCGGCGCCGTTGAATTATTAAATGCCCTTAAACCCCATGCCAAGCTGGGCATTATTACCAATGGTTTTTCTCAGTTACAAGCACGTCGCCTAGCGCATACAGGGCTGCAAGATATGTTTGACTGGTTGGTTATTTCTGAGCAAGTCGGCATTGCTAAACCTGCAAAAGAGATATTTGAGCACACCTTTAACTTAATGGGTAATCCACCGAAAGAGCAAATTTTAATGGTCGGTGATACCGCCAGTAGTGATATTCTTGGCGGTCAAAATGTGGGAATTGACACTTGTTGGCTGCAACATCCTGGCGTGAACTTGCCTGAGGGAATTAAACCAACATATCAGGTAACCCAGCTTAAACAGTTGCAAACTATATTAGGACTTTGATAATAAAAGCCTGAGTGTAATTTAGCTGTTTAGCTAATTAACAAACAAAAAAATGACGCTAATAAGCGTCATTTTTTATAACTGTATATAAGTGATTAACTAATTAGGCGTTAGCTAGCTCAAGGCCGGGTGCAGGCATCGTCACAGGCGTTTCAAAGGTTGCCCACTCCCATGCTGACTCTGTTGCCATAATTTTGCGTAGTAACTTATTATTTAAATCATGGCCTGATTTAAATGCGGTTACTTTGCCTAAAAGGTTGTGACCTGTCATAAACATGTCACCTACACAGTCTAGTATCTTATGCTTGACGAACTCGTCTGCGTAACGCAAACCGTTCGGATTTAAAACTTTAAATTCATCAAGTACCACTGCACTATCCATGCTGCCACCTAGTGCTAGGTTGTTAGCATGCATGTATTCAATGTCTTTCATAAAGCCAAAAGTACGTGCACGGCTTATCTCTTCAGTAAAGCTTTGTGCCGTAATATCTAAACCAACACGTTGGCGGCTTTCATTAATTGCAGGGTGATCGAAGGCAATTTCGAAATCGATGTGGAATCCGTCGTAAGGTTCTACTTCGGCCCATTTATCACCTTCTTCAATACGTACTTTTTCTTTAATACGAATAAAGCGTTTTGCAACATTTTGCTCTTCAATGCCGCCTTTTTGTAATAAATAAATGAATGGCAATGCACTACCATCCATTATTGGTACTTCTGAGCTATCAAGTTCAACAATTAAATTGTCGATACCCATTGCCGCAACCGCAGCAATTAAGTGCTCAGTAGTCGATAAGCGAACGCCATCTTTGTTAATTAAACAGGTACACAATTGCGTATCACCAACGGCTTCAGGTGTTGTTTCAAAATCAACAACCGGATCAAGGTCGACACGACGAAATACAATCCCAGTATTTGCGCTCGCAGGTCGGAGAGTTATTGTGACCTTCTCACCTTTATGAAGTCCAATTCCTATGGCTTTGACTACTTGTGCAATCGTACGCTGTTTAATCATAGGTTCGCTCACTTTAGTATATATTACAGTTAGACGGCGGAGTGTAGCATAAATACGGTATAACTACAATATTTGTTCACATTTCGCACAAAAGTACTGTTTTTTATTAATCTGCTTGTTTACGTAAAAAAGCAGGGATGTCGAAATAATCGCCACCTTCAGATTTATCTGTTTTCTTAGCACTGCTTGACGACGTATTCGCTGAAGAACTTGAAGAGCTCGTCGATGTGCTTTGCTCTTTTGATTCTGTTTGCGATGTCGTGGCAGGCTCTTCAGTCGTGCTTGTGCCTTGGCTTGCAAAGCTAGGTACATACATGCTGCTGCTCGTTTGCGTGCTTGAACTGGCTACATCAGAACCTGATGCTTTTTTAAAGCCATTATCTACAATACCAAACTGTGGACGACGATCGCCGCCTAAGCCAGTTGCAACAACCGTTACACGTAGCTCGTCTGTCATTTCAGGGTCGATTACCGCACCCACAACCACCGTTGCGTTTTCAGACGCTAGCGCCTTAACGTGATTACCTACGATTTCAAATTCTTCAATCGCGATATCCATGCCGGCAGTAATATTAACCAAGATACCTTTAGCACCGGTTAAATCAACGTCTTCTAGTAATGGGCTTGAAATAGCCGCTTCTGCTGCTTCTTGTGCACGATCAGGACCCGAGGCAGATGCAGTCCCCATCATGGCTGTACCCATTGCAGACATAACAGTACGTACGTCGGCGAAATCCACGTTAATTAGACCCGAGCGTGTGATTAGCTCAGCAATACCCTGTACCGCACCAAATAATACGTCATTTGCTTTAGCAAACGCATCCAGTAAAGTTGTCCCTTTACCTAATACTTTTAGTAATTTGTTATTTGGAATAGTAATTAACGAGTCCACGATTTCAGACAATTCGCTAATCCCCTGCTCTGCAGCAGCAGCACGTTTTTTACCTTCAAAATCAAATGGACGCGTTACAACTGCCACGGTTAGAATGCCCAGCTCTTTAGCAATTTTAGCCACGACTGGCGCTGCTCCGGTCCCTGTACCGCCGCCCATACCTGCCGCTATAAATACCATATCGGCGCCTTCAAGGCTGGCACGAATCGTTTCTGCGTCTTCTTCAGCCGACTGACGGCCTACTTCAGGGTTTGCACCCGCACCTAACCCAGAGGTTATTTGCGTACCTAATTGTACCGTTACATCAGCGGCTGAATTACGTAATGCTTGTGCATCCGTATTCGCTGCAATAAAACGAACACCTTCTATTTGTTGTTTTACCATGTGCTCAACTGCGTTACCGCCGCCGCCACCAACACCGATTACTTTTATTACAGCTTCTTCGCTGTGTTGTTCCATTATATCAAACATATTTACTCTCCGACTTGAGTACTAAAACTCGCCTTGAAACCATTTTGTGATGCGGTTCCACCAATTATTATTATCATCCGCTTTCGACTTTTGTGCATTCATCGACTGCATAGTACGCCCGTATTGTAACAAACCTACAGCGGTTGCGTACGATGGATCATCAACATAATCAGTTAAACCTACTACACCAATTGGTTTACCTATTCTTACTGGCATCTGAAAAATATCTTCAGCCACTTCCATTGCGCCAGTCATTTTAGCAGTTCCGCCAGTAATGACGAGACCTGCTGCAATTTGGTCTTCTAATCCTGAACGACGAATTTCTTCCATCGCCAGTTCAAATAATTCTCTAAAACGTGGCTCAACCACTTCTGATAACGTGTGCCTAGACATCAGTCTTGCTGGTCGCCCACCTACGCTTGGCACTTCAATCGTGTCTTCGCTGCTCGCCATTTGGCTACTTGCACAGGCATATTGTACTTTGAGTGACTCAGCATGTGATATAGGTGTACGAAATATTTTTGCAATATCACCGGTTACTTGGTTACCTGCCACCGGAATAACCGCCGAATGACGCAGCGCACCATTAATATAAATAGTGATATCCATGGTACCACCACCAATATCAAGCACCGCAACACCTAACTCTTTTTCGTCATCCGTCAGAACGGAATAACACGAAGCAAGCGCTGTGAATATAAGTTGGTCAACTTCAAGCCCGCAACGTTCAACACATTTTTCTATATTTTTAGCCATGTCGTTGGAGCAGGTAATAATGTGCGCGCGTGCTTCCATGCGCACACCGCTCATGCCGAGTGGGTTTTTAATCCCCTCTTGCATATCAATGCTGTACTCTTGCGGCAAAGCATGCAACATTTTGCGTTCAGCTGAAATTGGCACTGAACGAGCAATGTGTATTACATTTTCAATGTCTTCATCGGTTACTTCGGTGTTATTAATAGCCACAACACCGCTTTCGTTCTGACACTGAATATGCTTGCCAGAAATACCCAAATAAACCGAGCTAATACGACAATCAGCCATCAATTCGGCTTCATCTATAGCGCGGCGAATAGACTCAGACACTAAATTTAAATCGTTAACACCGCCTTTATCCATTCCATGAGATACTTGGCTCCCCACGCCAACAATGCTGAGCTTGTTATCTGTGGTGATTTCACCTACCGTGGCCACTACTTTAGAAGTGCCAACGTCTAATCCAATCACTAGGTTTCTTTCTGCTGACTTAGTCATGCCTTACTCTTTATTATAATTGCTGTTCTTGCAGTGGCTTATAGCTCACTGCAAGGCCGGTATCGTAGCGTAAATCAATTGCATCTATCTGTGCATCAGCACGTTTTTCTATACGTGAATAAACGTCTATAAAACGTTGTACACGTTTGGCTTTATCTTTGCGTCCTAAATTTAAACGCACACCGTTATCTAACCAAAGTTGCCACGAAAACCGCTCAGATAGCGCAAGGCTAGTGAGCGTTAATGCATTGACTTTGAGCATTTCATCAAACTGTTTAAACGCTACCCATGCTTCTTTTTCACTGCCCTCTGGCCCATATAGTTGGGGTAAAGTGGCACTTAACTTATCACTTTTTGCTTCAAACGCGTCACCGCTTTGATTAATCAGCAAGTCACTATTCCAGTGAGCAACCGCTTGATGTTCTACCACGTAAACTTGAATGGTATCAGGCCATTGCTTTCTTACCGATACCGTTGCAACCCAAGGCAGCTCTTGTACTAAATGCTGAACTTGCTTTACGTTTAGCTCAAAAAAACTGCTTAAATCTGCTTTTTTTATTGCCGCTGTTATTGCTTTTTCATCGGTGTACTTAGGGTTCCCCAGCACCGTTAAATGCTTAATTTGTGCATCTTTATTTTCAACTAACCAGTGCGAAACCCCACTGGTTATTTCAATTAACCCTATCACCACGGCTAGAAAAAAACTCACTCCAAAAATCAGCGACCAGTTAAGTTGCTGTTTTAGTTGCTGCGCTTTCTCTAAAAAGGGATGCATATTAAAGGGTTTGCTCCAAAATGCGAACAACTAATTGCTCAAAACTTGCCCCGTTGGCTTTTGCTGCCATTGGCACCAATGATTTTTCTGTCATGCCTGGTACGGTATTCACTTCTAGTAAGTAAAAATGTCCTTGTTCATCTTGCATCGCATCGACTCGTCCCCAGCCACTTGCACCTACTAAATCAAACGCATCAAGCGCCATCGCTTGTAATTTTTGAGTATCCGATGGTGATAAATCAGCAGGGCAATGATATTGCGTACTACTTGACTGATATTTAGCTTGGTAGTCATAAAATCCGTTTGGGGTGCTCATTTCAATCACAGGTTGTACTTCATCACCCAAGACCGTAATGGTAAATTCACGACCCGTGATCCACTGCTCTACCAATACTTGGCTGTCGAACTTAAATGCATTAGTGAGCGCATCTTCAAGTTCTTCTGCAGAGCTTGCTTGCGCCATACCGATACTGGAGCCCTCGTGCGATGGCTTAACCATTACCTTTTTAAATTGCGCCATAATGGCATTGGCATCAAAGCCTTTTTTAGCATCAACCACGGCATAAGGTGCGGTGCTTAAGCCTGCCGATTTAAACAAATGCTTACAACGAATTTTATCCATTGCCAGTGCCGAACCCAGAACATTACTGCCGGTATACGGCAGGTTCATAAATTCTAGAGCACCTTGTACCGTGCCGTCTTCACCACCACGCCCATGTAAAGCAATAAAAACGCGATCAACGTTTAACGAGTTTAATTCCCATAACGAACGATTTTGTGGATCAAACGCTATCGCATCAATGCCAACTTCTAACAGCGCATTTAATACCGCTTGACCAGATTTTAATGACACGTCACGCTCTGCTGAGTTTCCACCTAGCAGCACCGCTACTTTACCAAACTGGGAATTTACCTGTGTCATACTTCACCTTGCTTTAATTTTTCTATCGACATATTCGTGGCTGCTAAATTTTTAACAAGCTGACCTATGTTACCCGCACCTTGTGTGAGCACTAGGTCGTTATTTTGTAGGCAGTTGGCAAGTACGCCCGCAAGCTCTGAGCTTGAGGCTACATGTAATGGCTCTTTGCCACGCTGACGCAAACTACGGCATAAACTCTTACTATCAGCGCCAACAATCGGCTCTTCGCCAGCACTGTAAACATCGAGTAATAAAAGCTGATCAACCTCAGCCAATACCTTAACAAAATCTTCGTATAAATCGCGAGTACGCGTATAACGGTGCGGCTGATACACCATCACTAAACGCTTATCAGGCCAGCCTTCTCGTGCTGCAGTGATAGTAGCAGCCACTTCTGATGGGTGATGGCCATAGTCATCAACAAGCATCACGCTGCCGCGTTCATTTTCAAATTCACCGTAGTGCTGAAAACGACGGCCAATACCTTCAAAAGTATCTAAAGCCGCTAAAATTGCATGATTCGCAATATTTTGATCTTTAGCGACGGCAATCGCTGCGGTTGCATTAAGGGCATTATGTTTACCCGGCATATTCAGCTTGGCGGTTAAACTCTCACCTTGTTTATTAGTCACCGTAAATTGGCATGTGTTCGCTGTTTGGCTAAAGTCACTCATTCGATAATCAGCCTCGTGTGACTCACCGTAAGTGATCACTGGACGACCAAAACGGGGGATCAATTCAGCAGCAACGTCTGAATCAATGCACACCACCGCTAACCCGTAAAAAGGCAGGTTATGAATGAATTCAACATAAGTATCTTTCATTTTTTCTAAACTACCGCCGTAGGTTTCCATGTGATCTTCTTCAATATTAGTGATCACCGACACCATAGGCTGTAAATGCAAAAATGAGGCATCGCTTTCATCTGCTTCGGCGATTAAAAAGTCACTTTTACCTACCTTAGCATTGCTGCCAGCACTGTTAAGCAAACCACCAATAATAAAGGTTGGATCGAGCCCGGCTTGTGCATAAATGCTCGCAATTAAGCTGGTTGTGGTCGTTTTACCATGGGTGCCCGCAATGGCGATACCGTGGCGAAAGCGCATCAGTTCAGCTAACATTTCTGCTCGACGAACCACCGGAATACGTGCAGCTTGCGCGGCTTGAATTTCAGGGTTTGTTTTATCTATTGCACTTGAAACCACCACCACATTAGCGTCTTTTACATTATTTTCATGATGGCCAATAAATACTTCAGCACCGGCTTTAATTAAACGCTCAGTCATTGCGCTGTGAGCTATATCTGAACCGGTAATACGGTAACCTTCAAAAGCAAGTACTTCTGCAATGCCACCCATGCCTGCACCGCCTATCCCTACAAAGTGAATAGTTTCAATGCGGCGCATCGCTGGGCGTGTATATTTTTCTTTTGCTAATGTCTGTTTCACTTATGTTCTCTTATTTGTTACTTGCTCACAGTGCATCGCTACGCTTGCTGTGGCATCTAAAATAGCCTGCTGTTTTGCTTTGGCAGCCATTTTAGTTATTAATAAAGGTTCGGCTAAATAGGGGCTTAAAAGTTCAACAATACTGCGCTTATTAAATTGCCCCTGTGACATTAATAACGCCCCTTCTGCCATTACTAAATACTGTGCATTGGCTGTTTGATGATCATCAACCGCGTGTGGAAACGGCACAAATACCGCCATTTTACCCGCTGCGGCAATTTCACTTACCGTAAGCGCACCCGCACGACAAATCACAATATCTGCCCAGCTATAAGCAGTATCCATATCATCAATAAATTCAGCAACGGTCACTTGCTCATTGCCCATTTGTTGCTGCTGGTAACTTTCACTTACACTAGCAAGGTGCCCTTTACCGGTTTGATGCCAAATATTAATGGCACAAGTATCATTCAAGCGCTTAAATGCTTCTGGCAGTGTTTGGTTGAGTACTTGCGCACCTAACGAGCCACCCACAACAAGCATATTGATTGGGCTTGATACTTCCCGCTTAGGTATATCAACCACACTCTGACGCACAGGGTTACCCACCAGCTCAGCCTTTCCACTGGCAAAAGCACTAGGGAAAGCCGCTAACACGCGATTCGCAAATTTCGCTAGCCATTTATTGCTCATGCCTGCTACGGCATTTTGTTCGTGAATCACCAAAGGAATACCTAGGCTTTTTGCCGCAATACCTGTTGGGCCAGTTACATACCCCCCCATTGCTAAAACGACGTCAGGGCGTTGTTGTTTTAATACCTTACGCGCTTGCAATATTGCATTAATAACCATGAATGGCGCTTTAATAAGGCGTTTTAAACCATTCCCTCGCACGCCTTTTACATCAATAAAATCAATTTCTATGTTGTGCTTGGGCACGACACTGGCTTCCATTCTATCTGGGGTGCCTATCCAGCTAACTTGCCAACCTTGCTGTTTGAGATAATCAGCAACGGCAATCCCTGGAAAAATATGTCCACCTGTGCCCCCTGCTACAACGACTATTTTTTTACTCATCGCTTAGCTCCACCTGACGTGGCTTGTTTCGTTGCCATCTTGGTCTCAAAATCTACACGTAATAAAATACCGGTTGCTATGGTCATCATTAATAAACTTGAGCCACCATAAGAAATAAACGGCAAGGTTAATCCTTTGGTTGGCAAAATACCGGCACTGGCGCCCACATTAACCATGGTTTGAAACGCAAACCAAATACCAATTGCTAAGGCTAAGTAGCCTTCATATTCTTTGCCGTTTTTAAGCGCGTTTTGGCCAATGAGTAAAGCTCTAAATACTAAAGTACCCAGTACCATTAAAATGCTCAGCACCCCCATAAAACCTAACTCTTCAGCAATAACAGCAAAAATAAAGTCGGTGTGCGCTTCTGGTAAATATTGTAATTTTTGTACGCTGTTTCCTAGGCCTTGGCCAAACCAATCGCCTTGACTATAAGCCATTAGTGATTGCACTAATTGGTAGCCTTTGCCAAAAGGGTCATCCCAAGGTTCTAAAAAGCCAACCACACGCGCCATACGATATGGCTCTAGCACAATAAGCCCAACCACTAGCGCAATACCGGTTAAAATAAGTGCAAAAAACTGCCAAAGCTTGGCACCGGCTAAAAACAACAAACCAACCGTAGTAACAAACATCACCACCACAGTCCCTAAATCGGGCTGCATTAAAATAAGTGCTGCATAAACTGCAAATACCGCTATGGGTTTAGCAAAGCCTTTTATGTTTTCTTGAACTTCATTGCGCTTACGTACTAAGTAGCCTGCGATATAACTAAAGAAGAACAACTTAGCGAGCTCCGAGGCTTGAATATTAAACGGTCCTACGGGTATCCAGCGGGTCGAACCATTGACTTCACGTCCTACAATAAGTACCACTAATAACAGTACTAAACCGATTAGTAATAAATAGGGGTTAGCTTTTTTCCACCACGACATAGGTACTTGAGTACTAATGCAAAATAAACAAAACGATAGCCCTAAAAAAATGCCATGGCGGATAGTAAAATGATAAATATTACCAAACAGTCTATCGGCCGTCGGCATTGAAGCACTGGTTACCATAACAAAGCCCACGCCAATCAGCATTAGCATGCAATAAAGCAGTGGCACATCATAAAGCTGCGCTGAAGGTTTAGGGGTGAGAGCCTCTTTAATATCCGCAAAAGCAATCATGACTGCCCCTGCAATACACATTGCACAAAATCATCGCCGCGTTGCATATAATTGTTATACATATCAATGCTGGCACAGGCAGGTGCGAGTAAAACGGTATCGCCCGATTTACTTAATTGCTTTGCAAGCGTCACAGCCTCAGACATATTATTGGTTAAATGACCTTTAGCACTCAGTGCCACTAAATCTTTGGCATCTTTACCAAAACAAATCAGCGCTTTTACATGCTTTTCAATATAAGGCTTTAACACCTCTAAATCCGCGCCTTTTGCATCACCACCAGCAATAACGACTAGGTTTTCGTGCTTACCCGCTAAACTATCTATTGCCGCCACTGTTGCGCCTACGTTGGTGGCTTTAGAGTCGTTAAAGTATTTAACGCCATTAAACTCACCCACAAACTGACAACGGTGCGCTAAGCCATTAAATTGAGATAATGCGGTTTTGTAATGCGCCTTAGTAATTGTAAATGGGCTGAGTAACGCCATCACTGCCAAGGTATTTAAATAGTTATGCTTACCCACAACGGCTAAAGTACTTACTGGTAAATAAGCTTCGTCCTTTACCATAAAGTGCGCTTCGTTATTGTGCTGTGCTAAGTGGTAATTGCCTTGTGTTTCACCAAAACTCAGTTGTGGTGCTAACGTGCGACTCACAGGGTGTGTTTGTATGTCATCAGCATTAATCACTATGTGTTCAGCACCATTATAAATACTTAGTTTTGAATCTATATAGGATTGGTAACTATCATAACGATCGAGATGATCTTCTGAAATATTAAGCACGGTTGCACTAGTCGTTTTTAGGCTGCGTGTGGTATCAAGCTGAAAACTTGATAGCTCCAATACAAATACATCAAAGTCACCGTCAAGTAAATCCAGTACCGCTGTGCCAATGTTGCCACCGAGTGCCACCTTGTAACCTGCGGTTTTTAATACTTCGTAGGCAAGTGTTACTACGGTTGATTTACCATTAGAGCCGGTTACAGCAACGACTGGTTTGCTATTAATGCGCGCAAATAACTCAACATCACCAATCACTTCAACGCCTGCGTTAATTGCCTTAACAATTGCTGGTGTTTTTAAGCTCAGCCCAGGACTAATAATAATCATATCGCAAGCACTGAGCGCCGCATTTTCTAGGTCACCAAAGTGAGTTTTTAATTGAGGTGCGTGCTGATTGAGCCAATCAACACCTGGCGGATTCTCTCTGCTATCGACCACATAAGGCTGTATTGATTGAGATAATAAAAAACGCACAATGCCCAGACCGGTTACACCGAGTCCGAGCACTGTTATGTGTTTATTTTTTATCTCGTTTAAATACTGCATTTATCGGATCTTTAATGTCGCAAGGCCAGCGAGTACCAGCACAATAGAAATTATCCAAAAGCGCACAATAACGCGTGGCTCCGGCCAACCTTTAAGTTCGTAATGGTGATGAATAGGCGCCATTCTAAAAATGCGTTGCCCACGTAATTTGTAAGAGCCAACTTGTAAAATTACCGATAGCGCTTCCATTACAAACACGCCCCCCATAATAATCAGTAACAGCTCTTGGCGAACAAGTACGGCAATAATCCCCAATGCACCACCCAGTGCTAATGAGCCTACATCGCCCATAAATACTTGCGCCGGATACGTGTTAAACCATAAAAAACCTAACCCAGCCCCTACAATAGCGGTACATACCACAACCAACTCACTCGCCAGTGGTAGATGCGGAATATGCAAATAAGCCGAAAAATTAATATTACCCGTTAAGTAAGCAATAATGGCCAGTGCTGCAGCCACTAAAATAGTAGGTACAATGGCTAAACCGTCTAGACCGTCGGTTAAATTAACCGCGTTTGACGTGCCCACCAACGCAAAGTAGGTGATCACGATATAAAACAGCCCCAGCTGTGGCAGTACATCTTTAAAAAATGGCACTACCAGTGACGTTTCAGTTGCTTGTGTGCTGCTCATGTAAAGCGCAGTGGCTACAACCAGTGCAATTACCGATTGCCAAAAGTATTTCCACTTTGCAATAAGTCCTTTTGGATCTTTACGGATCACCTTACGGTAATCATCAATAAAGCCCACAATACCTAATGAGCCAATTACAAATAAAGTGGCCCATACGTATTTATTAGACAAGTCTGCCCATAATAATGTGCTGGTAAAAATAGCCCCTAAAATAAGTAAGCCACCCATGGTCGGCGTACCCGATTTAGATAGGTGCGATTGCGGACCATCATCACGTACTGTTTGCCCTATTTGCATGCGTTGCAGCGCACGAATTAACTTAGGACCAAAATACAACGACATCATCAATGCGGTTAAAATACCTAAAATGGCACGCAGGGTTAAATACGAAAAAACATTAAAGCCACTATAATATTGAGTTAAATACTCAGCCAGCCAAACTAACATGATGATACTCCATTGATGGCTTGTTGCTGGCCATTAACTAAATCGGTTACTAAAAGCTCCATGCGAGAACTGCGTGATCCTTTCACGACAAGGGTAATTTTTTTATCTACTTTGCTAATGCTGTTTTGAATTTGCTGCAGCATTTGCTCACGATTAGAGAAATGGCGATTTGGCAGCCCAAATACATCACTGGCACATTTACTTAATACTCCGAGTGTAAATAACTCATCAATGCCTTGCGCTAATGCGTATTCACCGACTTCTTGATGATATTTACGGGCATCTTCGCCAAGTTCACCCATATCACCGAGTGCCAAAATACGATGACCTTGAATATCACTAAGTAAATCAATCGCGGCTTTCACCGACTTTACGTTGGCATTGTATGTATCATCGATAATGGTGAGTGAATCACTGGCTTCAATTAGGTTAACCCGTCCTTTAACTTCACCCATGGTCGCTAACGCGCTGGCAATGTCCTTAAGTGACACGTCAAACTCACTGGTTAACGCCGCAGCAATAAGCGCGTTACTAATATTGTGTTTACCTGGCAGTGCTAACTTAACCGGCACACTGTGTTGCTTGGTGCACAAAGTAAAGCTTGCGCGAGCTTGTGCATCTAGGCTGATGTCTTCAGCCCAAATATCGAGCTTTTCACTACTCGAAAAACATTTAATATTGCGCGTTGCTAACTTATCAAGCCAATATTGACTAAAGTCACTATCGCAATTGACGATGGCGATGCCATCCTCTTTTAATCCGTCGTAAATTTCACCTTTTGCTTGTGCCACACCTTGCAGGCTACCAAAGCCTTCCAAGTGGGCAGCAGCAACATTACATACCACAGCTACATCCGGTTTGGTCATCGCGGTGGTGTACGCAATTTCACCTATGTGGTTAGCGCCTAATTCAATAACCGCAAAGCGATGTTGTGGCTCTAATCTGAGTAAAGTTAACGGTACGCCAATGTCGTTGTTAAAATTACCTTTAGTGGCTAATACATCCCCTTTACTTGATAAAATAGCGGCACACATTTCTTTAACTGTTGTTTTACCTACACTGCCAGTAATAGCGATAGTTTTAGGTGCAACTTGCGCCATCACTGCTGTACCAATTGTGCCTAATGCAATACGGGTATCGGCAACTACAAATTGAGCAATATCGGTATCAACAGCGTGATCGACAATCACGCCTATAGCGCCTTTTTGTTTTGCTTGTTCAATAAATTTATGGCCATCAAAATTTGGGCCCTTAAGCGCCAAAAACACTTCACCATCACACAAAGTACGGGTGTCGGTGTTTATATTTATCACCTTGCGATTATCACCTTGATAATCGGTTGCTAGCACATTAGCTAGCCAATCAAAATCCATTGGGATCATGCTTGAGACCCTCTTACTGCTTTTTTTAATTGTTGTTGTACAAATTGGCGGTCGCAAAAATCGATGCGTGTATCGCCTATAATTTGATAGTCTTCATGCCCTTTACCGGCAATTAAAATAACCTCACCGGCTTTTGCGTTATCTATAGCAAATTGTATCGCGGCACCGCGTTCGGCCTCTAAATGAGCGTTTTCTGGATGCTCTAATCCCGCAGCTACATCATTAATAATGTCATTAGGGTCTTCAGAGCGTGGGTTATCACTGGTAATGATCACTTTGTCTGCAAACTGCTCAGCAGCTTGTGCCATTAGTACACGCTTTCCTTTATCTCTGTCGCCGCCACAACCAAACACACAACTCACTCCACCTGGTACATGTTGCTGCAGCGCTTGTAACGCTAAAGCCAACGCATCTGGCGTATGCGCGTAATCAACAACGCAAGTAGGCATACTTGGCGCTGTAAATGCTTGCATCCTGCCGGCTACCGGCTGTAAATACTCACATCCTGCTACTAACTGTGTTAATGGATAGCCTAGCGCTAATAGCGTTGCTAACGCAGCCGTTAGATTATAAAGGTTAAATTCACCAAACAGCGGTGATTTTATGGCAACATCACCCCAGCTAGTAGTTAATTGCGCCGAAATACCGGTTGCTAAATACTGAACATCTGAAAAATATACAAACTGTGAATTTTTAGGGGCTAAGTTTTTACGGCCATAACAAATAAGACTATTAAAGCTGTATTTTTCAATCCATTGTTCTGCTTGTCCGTCATCCTGATTAAGAATGACATGGTCAGCATCAAAATCACGAAACAGCATCAATTTAGCATCACCATAGCTTTGCATATCGCCATGGTAATCTAAGTGATCGCGCGACAAGTTAGTAAAAACCGCCGCTTTAAAATGACACTGATCAACACGGTGCTGTACCAAACCATGCGATGACACTTCCATAGCAACCAATTGGTGTTGCTCATTTTTTAAGTCGCTTAAAATACGCTGTAAATCGACTGCTGAAGGCGTAGTATTTTGCAGTGGTGTTAAGTTATCTGGATGGCCATAACCTAAGGTACCAATAATAGCGGCTTGGGTATGACAAAATTGCGCTAAATGAGCAATCATTGCTGTGGTAGTCGATTTACCATTGGTGCCCGTTACGCCAACTAAATCTAAGTGCTTGCTCGGTTGTTGATAAAATTGACTCGCCAATACAGGCAGTTTCTTATTCAATTCTGAGACTAAATAAAGCGGCTCAAAATCACTTTCAAATTCACACAGTCTGTCGGCAATAATTGCACTGGCACCATTTTCAATTGCTTTACTAATAAAGTGCCCACCATCTAACTGGTGCCCTTTTATCGCCACAAACACATCACCTGGTTTTACATCGCGGCTATCTAAACGCAGCTCGTTTACCATTAAATGTGCTGCATCTATTTCTAAATGTTTTAAAATTGTGTGTAAATCACGCACCATCATCTTTGCCCTTCACGTATGCCACCGAGTCTTTGTCTGGGGCAACGTTTAAAATTCTTAATGAATTAGAGATTATTTCGGCAAACGCTGGACCTGCTGTTGCGCCGCCATAATAAACATCTCCACCGGGCTCGTTGATTAATACCACAACGGCTAATCGCGGGTTACTGGCAGGGGCAATGCCCGCAAAATAACCTACATATTCGTCACCATAGCCCCCTGCGGCGGCTTTTTTAGAGGTGCCTGTTTTACCAGCAGCGCGGTAACCATCCACTTTAACACGGCGTGCGGTACCGCCTTCTTCAAATACGCTTTCCATCATATGGACAACGGCTTCAACATCTTCTTGTTGAAAGACACGCTCACCTTCAGGTATAGAATCTTGCTTTAGTACAGTAAGCGGACGATTAACTCCGCCTGCCCCTAACATGGCGTAAAAACGTGCCATTTGCGCGGTACTCACGGCAATATTGTAACCAAACGAGAGCGCTGCAATTTCATGATCTGACCAACGGCGATTAGGGTAAAATAAGCCACTACTTTCGCCTACCATGCCAGTACCACTATCACTGCCAAACCCCACTTTTTGATACAGGCCCACAAAGTACTCTTTGGGTACTGTTTGGCTTATTTTGGTTACTCCCATATTACTGGAGTATTTTAAAATTTCGCGCAGCGTCATTTCGCCATGATTACGGGTATCTTGTACTAAGCTGCCCCCTAAGCGCATCCAGCCTGGGTAGGTATCAACTTTGTCATCCGGTTGGATTGTGCCGTAGTCTAATCCAGCTAAAATGGCTAGAGGCTTAACAGTTGAGCCGGGTTCAAACAAATCGGTAATAGCGCGGTTACGACGTTTATGAGGAGCCGCCCCGCTTAAGTTGTTAGGATTAAATGATGGGCTATTGACCATGGCCAAGACTTCACCGGTTTTAACATCTACTACCATGGCAGAACCTGAGGTCGCTTTATAAGTTAATACCGCTGATTTAACTGCTTTATAAGCAATGGCTTGAATTCGCTGATCAATACTTAGCTGAATGCTTTCAGGCTCTACTCGCTCGCGTTCATCAAGCACTTCAACTTCACGCCCTTGCGCATCTTTGCGAATGGTACGGCGACCTTCTTCACCGGTTAACGCGTTTTCATAAAGCTTTTCTATGCCCTCAATGCCTTTACCATCAATATTGGTAAACCCAATAACATGCGCACTTACTTCACCAGCAGGGTAATAACGTTTTGATTCATCTAATAAATGAATACCAGGTAGGCGTAAATCACCGATGTAATTAGCCACAGCGGGAGTCACTTGGCGTTTTAAATACACAAAGCGACGAGTAGGATCATCAAGTAATCGCGTGTTAATTTTACTAGGCTCAATGCGCAACACATCAGCCAATTCACGCCAGCGTAAATCATTTTTATAATACAGGGCGGTACGCTTATTTAACTCAGCAACATTTTCACGAAGCGTTTGCTGATCTTCACCGTTTTTGCGTGCTTGCCTAAGTACTTTACTAACCAGTGATTTATGCAGGGCTTTAGGATCTGCATACACGCTTACCACAGGCACACTAACGGCAAGCTCTTTACCGTTACGATCGAAAATCATCCCGCGTTGCACATGCAGTTTTTCAATCCGTACCGTACGTTTATCGCTTTCAGAGCGCGCTTTATCCGGTTCAATTACTTGCAAGTACGCAGCACGCGATACCAAGGTCACAAACACTAAAAAAATCACCGCGCACACTAAAATAAAGCGCCATGCGATTAGGTTATTGACTGGTTTTTTGCCTCGCATTCTCATTGTAATATAATTACCTGCTCATCTTGGCTGGTTGGCCGCTTCATTTCGAGTTGTGACGTTGCCACTTCTTCAATGCGCGCATGTTGTGAATAAAACTCTTCTTCAACTAAAAAATAACGCCATTCTAAATCCAATTCGTCACGCTCTTGGAGCAACGAATCTTGCTCAATTAATTGCGCTCGAGAGAGATGAGTTACTTGCACCACACTCAAGCTTGATGCGAATATCACAACCAACAAGGCCAAGGTGATCTTGTTCGCACCTAGGCCTTTAATTATTTCAAGAAATAAATTGGGTTGGCGATAGCTCGCTTTTTTACTCATCCCAACCTCTGTGCAATCCTTAGTACTGAGCTACGAGAGCGTGGATTGCGAGCCACTTCATCAGCACTTGGTTTAATAGCTTTACCCACTGCTTTTAACGTCAGGTTTTTATTTATTTGTGCGTCGGTTAAAGGCAGACCTCTGGGTATCGCTTCTCCCTTACTCTGTTTTTTAATAAATTGTTTTACAATGCGATCTTCTAAAGAGTGAAAAGAAATAACAACTAAGCGACCACCCGGCTTAAGAACTTTAATCGCCGCTTGTAATGCCGTTTGAATTTCCTCTAATTCGCTATTGATATAAATACGAATAGCCTGGAAAGTCCGCGTTGCAGGGTGTTTAAACTTATCTTTCACCGGTACGGCTTCATCAACTAAATCTGCGAGCTGCTTAGTGGTAGTGATTGGCGTGTGTTCACGCACTTCTAAAATTTTGTGCGCAATGCGCTTACCAAATTTTTCTTCACCTAGCTTTTTGATCACATGAGTAATGTCATCTAATTCAGCCTCAGCTAACCACTGCGCTGCGCTGCGACCTGTACTTGGATCCATTCTCATATCGAGCGGACCATCTTTCATAAAGCTAAAGCCACGCGCTGCGTCATCTAGCTGCGGCGACGACACACCAATATCAAGTAAAATGCCATCAACCTGACCAATAAGATCGTTTTGCTCAGCTACCTCGTATAACTTTGAAAAACGAGAATGAGCAATTGAAAAACGTGGATCATCAGCAAACTTTTCAGCAGACTTTATCGCTTGTGGATCTTGGTCAATGGCCTGCAAACGACCGCTTTCACCTAAGCGCGCTAATATTTGCCCTGAATGTCCGCCACGTCCAAAGGTACCATCCATGTATATGCCGTCGGGCTTAATTGCAAGTGCATCTATGGTTTCGTCCATTAATACGGATACGTGTTCAAATTGCGCTGTCATTAGCTGTTATTTGCCTTTTATTTTGCTGCTAGAGGGTGAAGTTATCTAAATCGTCATTCGGTTCAAAATCACCGAGCCTTTCAAGCTCAGTGTCTTGGCGCATTTGCTCGTGCCAACGTGCTTCATCCCAAATTTCAAATTTATTCATTAAACCCACCAGCATAATTTTTTTGCCAAGTTCTGCATGTGAGCGCAATGAAGGCGCCAACAAAATTCGACCGTTTTTATCAAGCTGATACTCTGTCGCATTACCTAACAACATACGTTGCATCCGTCGTGCTCTAGGATTCATATTAGATATTTTTGCTAAACGGCTTTCTATTTCTAACCATTCAGCAAGAGGGTATAACCAAAGGCAAGGCTCATTGAGTGCAACGGTGCAAATTACCGTTCCCTGATCTTCAGACAATAGCGTATCTCGGTACTTAGTCGGTACCGCAAAACGTCCTTTATCATCCAAACTCAGTGAACTTGCGCCACGAAACATAAAAAGCCTATTGTAAATTTATTTTAATCAACTTTTTGATTAACCCGATCCAGTTTGATCCACTAAACACCACTTTTTACCACAGTGCTCCAGTTTAGGGCTTGACAAGCCTTTTTGTCAAGTAAGTCACCCAGCTTTAGCACCCCGCGAAGCCTGAAAAAATAAGGCTCCGATTAAAGCGGTTGAATTGTTTAATAAAAAATCTGATCAGCCAGTAAAAAATTTTTTATCGTTCTTTTTATTAGCTTGATGGCATTATTTGCTTAATGAATAAACAGTGAATAATTACAATTTATTTGAGCCCTGCTGACCTTTGTGAATTAGAGTTTGGTCAAACTAGATGCGGTTTAATCGTGTCGCGAGGTTTGTAATCGAGTGGACAAAGAAAAAATCAATCTCGAATGCTCAACACGTCCTAGTTTGTAAAAATTACAAACTATTGTCGCAATAGTTACAGCTATAAACCCACTCAAAATTCGTAAATAAAATACAATTTATATAAAACAACAGGTTAAAGACTGGTTTAATCATTGCATCTAAATAATTACTTTTAAAAAACTATTAAGGATTGATTATGGCTACGGCAACGAAGAGCAAAACTCCTATTGATGCAAAACAAGAGATTGAAGCACCGCTAACAGATAAAGCGACATCAGCAGCGCATGACGCAGTTGATGCATTATCAAGCAAAGCGGCGGCGGCAGAAAGTGGCGTTCGTAAAGGCGCAAGCAGCTCAGCTGAAACGCTTAATGAAAAGCAGTTAGCCGCTCGTGAGAAACTAGCAGAGTGTTCGTCTAAAACGCGTCAACTCGCATCAGAAAACCCATTAGCAACGGCGGGTCTGGCGTTTGCTGCTGGTATGTTAGTTACAGCACTGTTTCGTCGTAAGTAATACTAATGCAAAACCAACACTCAACACCAAGTGAATCACAAGGGACAGATTCGCCGTCATCGGCAAAACACGCCGATGACTGGCAAGATCACGTTGCTAAGCTTGCTGACTATGCAGCGCAGCTCAAGGATGATTATCATCAACAAGGAAAGTTGACACATCAGCTGGCAATAGCAGATTGGAAGCTATCGCTAAGATCCTTAGCACTGATCACCATTCTACTAGGATGTTTTGCCAGTGGCTTGGTGTTACTGTGGGTGGGGTTTTTAGGTATTGTAGGCTTTGCCACCTTTGATCTGTTTAGCTCTATCTGGCTGAGCATTGCAATGGTGATCAGCCTACAAATTTTATGTTTAGTTTGGCTGTGGCGAAACGCCGTTTATCTAAGCAAAAAAATTGGCTTTACTAAAACGCTAAATAGCCTAAGGCAGCTGCTTAAATTATAAGGCACACACTATTATGTTAATCAATTATTTGATCAACTCACCGAACGCTCGCGTGCAACAGCTAGATAAAGAAGTTGTTATGCGATCAGAACTAAAACGTCAGCATCTTGCAGCTATAAAATACAGAGCCAAACGCTTTGCAGCAACAAAAGTGGGGCTCGCCAGTGCGTTTGCAGCTGGCGCTGTAGTTGAGTCTGCTAAAGGTGATGCAAACACGATAAAAAAATACACTTGGTTATTAAAGCTACTTGCTTAAAAGTCATTCGCGCATCGATTTATCACGACAATGAGCCAAAAAAACCATTTTGATAATCGCTAACCGCTTGGCGAATTTCAGCTTCAGTGGTCATTACAAACGGTCCCATATGTGCAATTGGCTGATTAAGCGGATCACCTGCTAAAATAAGAACCCCCGCCGCTTTCTGTGCCTGTAATGCAATGTCACTCAATGGTTCTAATATAAGTAACTTACCCGCATTAAACACGTCACCTGTCTGAGATATTAATGAGCCTGTATAAATATAAATCATTACTTTTTGCTGTTTTAAAGCCGGTAAATTAAGCCCTTCACCCGCAGGCAAAACTACATCGGCTATAGCGCCATTAGCAGCTAAATTTTGTAAGCTTGCAGCCAATTGGTGTGATTCAAATTGCCATGTCCCTGCTAGCGCTTTAAGACTAATACCTTGTTGATTAGTAAAACTCGGTACTGGTTGCTCTGTGGTATCCTGGTATTGCGGCTCACGCATTTTTTGAGCACTTGGCATATTGAGCCAAATTTGAAAGCCATGTAAGCCTTGTTCAGCATCGGCAAGGGGCATTTCACTGTGCATAACACCGCTACCGGTACTCATCCATTGTACGTCACCCGCACGAATCGCCTTTTTGTTACCCATTTGGTCTTGATGTTCAAATCCGCCTTTTAAAATATAGGTAAAGGTTTCGATCCCCCTATGAGGATGAGGAGGAAAGCCACCAATATAATCACTTTCATCGTCAGATTTAAGCTCATCTATCATTAAAAATGGATCTAAATATTTACCATCAAATCCCGGAATACGACGAATATTAACACCATCCCCATCTTGGGTAGCATAAGCAGTTAGTACTTTGGTTATTTTCATTTTTTTTGCCTAAAATAGGTTAAGTAAAAGTATAAAATATTAATTTATTATTATGACTTTACCCGAAAATTAATTAATAAATTTCAGTTATATACAATAAAAGTAAATTTAATATTTGCGATATAACCTTAGTACATTAAAGGTTATTTATGGTATAATTATTGGTTAGAGTTTTACCCTATATTTATTTGGATACGATTATTTTTACTGCATCATTAAAACATCAGCTTTATCGACTACTTATGCTAATTTGCATGCCTGTAGCTGCTGTCATTTTAGTAACCTTGTGGTTTAGTCGTGACGCGGCTATTAAAGAGCACGAGAAAAAAGTGCGCTCTATCACTGAGTACCTAATTATCAAGCAGCAAAGCATGATTAATGATGTAGAGCATATTACTGAGTTTTTAGCAAAAAAGCAGAAAGACATTAAGTCTTTATCTTCTCGCTGCCCTTCGTATTTTTTAGATGTTAAGGCACTCAATGGCAATATCGCGAATATTGGTTTAGTAAACAAAGACGGCGATTTAATTTGTTCCTCAAATAATGATGCCCCTAATATCAACGTTAGTGATCGTCCCTACTTTAAAAACGCACTCGCCAGTAAAGAGTTTAGTATTGGCCATTTCCAGCACGATCGCAGCCTTGAAGCCCAGAGCATTAACTTTGCTTCCCCTATTCTTAATGAAAACAATGATATTGAAGGCGTGATAGTAACTGTAATTGCTTTAGACTGGTGGAGCTCGGCACTTAATAGCTTGAATTTACCGACAGAAGTTCGAGTCGCCATCACTGACTCTAATAATCTTATTTTAGCCAACTCCCCTTTTTCAGCCGATAGATTAGGTTATAAATTGGAAGAGTTTGATTTAGAACATAATTTACAAGCAGGTGTCATTTTTAAAGGAAAAGATGGTATCCGTAGAGTTTTTCATCAAACGACTCTCTATCGAGATGGCAATGACAATAAGCTCTCTATTTATATTACTCAACCAATAGATAAAACACTTGAGCGGATAGATATTAACTTTGTAAGAATGGTTTTAGGTTTTTTAATTGCCACTCTTCTTTTAGCCGTATTGGCTAGACGATTAGTCAATAAAAGCATTTTAACCCCGATTAAAAGTTTAACGCAGGCTGTTAACCGCTTAGCGGCCGGTAATATGCCTCATGACGATGAGCAGCCCAATAGTCCTGAGCTAAATAGACTTTACCATCGTTTTAAATACATGGCCGAAACTCGCTTAACGGCTGAAGCATCCCTTAAACATAAGCATGACGAGCTCAATAGCCTGCTTAATGCATTACCCGATGCTTTTTTACGCGTAGATGTCAATGGCAATATTCTTGATACCGGTGGACGTACTAAATCGTTAAATTATAGCCATTCAACACCCCCTAAAAAATTATCGTGTTTATTCTCTGATGCTAATTTAAAACAAGTGCAAGGGTACTTAATACCCCTGAACGCCCCTGTCACTGTTGAGCTTGAACAAGAACAAGACAATCAGTTTTATGAAGCTAAAATTAGCCCAATGAAAAAAGCCGATGAGTTTATTATCGTTATTAGTAACATCACACAACGAAAGCAAAATCAAAAATCGTTGCATTTAGCGTCATTAGTTTACAACAACAGCAGTGAAGGCATGGCAATCACGGATGAAAATGGGGTTATTTATGATGTGAACCCTGCGTTTTGTGAAACAACTTTGTATTCTCGGAATGAAGTACTCAATAAAACGGTGGGTATTTTATCATCGGGTAAACACGATAAGCAGTTTTATAATTACATGTGGCAGTCAATAAATAAAACAGGCCGCTGGCAAGGTGAAATAACCAATCGTCGTAAAAATGGCGAGCTGTATGTTGAATGGTTAACCATCGATACTATTTACGATAAAAATAAAGTCCCGACTAGTCGTATTGCTATTTTTACCGACCTAACCGAGAAAAAACAAGCAGATGAATTAATTTGGCGACAAGCGCACTTTGATCATTTAACCGATTTGCCTAATCGATTAGAACTAAAAGAGCGCTTAAACCAACGATTCGCAAACCTTACCAATGCAGATCAAAAACTGGTCATTATGCTATTAGATATTGATCATTTTAAAGATATTAACGACACATTGGGCCACCATTACGGCGATAGATTACTTAAGTTAGTGTCTGAGCGAATTGTGCAAACGGCCAAAGAGGCTGACTTTGTAGCACGAATTGGCGGAGACGAGTTTGTTGTTGTATTTAGTGATTTACATGGCAGCGATAACATCAAAAAAATAGCAAAATCACTGCTACTTAGCCTTGCCTCCACTATTTTTATTGAAGATGAAAAAGTGTATATCAGTGCCAGTATTGGTATTACCTGCGCGCCAGATGATGGCCAAAATCCAGAGCAATTACTTAAAGCCGCTGACCAAGCTATGTATAAAGCAAAAAATAGCGGCCGCAATGGCTTTGAGTTCTTCTCACATGATATGCGTGAAGATGCAAACGCAAGAATGCAACTACTCAAAGATCTTCGCTCAGCTATAGAACTAGAACAGTTTGAATTGTATTACCAGCCTATCGTATCGCTTGATGATTTACACGTTCATAAAGCTGAGGGGCTTATTCGATGGCAACACCCAGAAAAAGGCCTGATCAGCCCCGCTGACTTTATTCCCTTAGCTGAAGAAACTAGACAAATAAATGCGCTCGGTCAATTTGTATTTACTGAAGCACTGCAAACACTTAATGATATTAAAAAACACATTCAAGATGAATTTCAAATAAGCATTAACGTATCGCCGGTGCAGCTCGCAACCACAGACAGTGGTATAGACGATTGGTATGGCATGCTTGAGACAGCAAATTTACCTGCATCGAGTATTGTGGCAGAAATTACCGAAGGCTTGATGGTTAATCCTGAAGAACTGACCCAAAGCCGCCTAAAAGCCTTGGTTAAGTCAGGGATGCAATTGGCCCTTGATGACTTTGGCACCGGTTACTCATCGCTTGCTTACTTACAAGAAATGGATACCGACTACCTAAAAATCGATAAACGCTTTGTTGATAATATTCAAAAAAACAGCCAAGAGCTGGCCTTATGTGAAGCAATTATTATGATGGCTCACCAGCTTGGTTTAAAAGTAATTGCCGAAGGCATAGAAACAAAATTACAAATGGATTTATTACTTGAGGCCGGTTGTGATTATGGCCAAGGCTATTTGTTTTCAAAGCCGCTGCACAAAGCCTCGTTTATGCAGCTGATAACAACAAATCAAGTAATTAGTTTGAAATAAAAGTCATTTAGCCCTAATACTGGTTATTTTGTGTCGAGGTGGTCTGCTACATACGCACCTCGCTGCCCTCTTTTTTTATCTGGTCCAATGGTGCTGTCTTGAGCGGTTTGCTGCTCTAACGCAGCATTGATTGTGGCTCCCAAAATAATGATATAAGCGCTAATAAATAGCCACATAAGCATAATAACCACTCCACCTAAAGAGCCATATGTTTCGTTGTAACTAGCAAAATGAGATACATAAAATGAAAAGCCAAAAGATGCCACAATCCATAATACGGTGGCGGTGAATGAGCCCACGGTAACCCAGCGCCATTTAGCTGCTTTTCTGTGAGGCGCATAACGGTATAAAATTAATAATGCAAAGTTAAAGGTCAATGCCAGCAACGGCCATGATATAAGCATGATTAAAAAATCAATACTCTCTTTAATTCCGAGTAAATTAAGCGCTAGCGGTAATATACCTATAATTACCAGTGCTATTACAGCCACCACAATTGCACCCACTGAAAATAACAAACGCACAAGTTGCGCCTTTAAAAATGAGCGTTTTTCGTATTCGTGATAACTAATATTACATGCTGTGATCAACGCTTGGCTGCCCTTAGAGCTACTCCAGATAGTTAACAGTAAAGTACCCAGCGCACTAAGGCTTAAACTAGTTTGTGACTTTTGCGCAAGACTTGAAACTTGAGATAAAATAATTTCTTGAGTGCTTTGTGGTAATAACGCCATAAACTGACTTAAATACACACTAATATCATTCGGTGATGCAAAATAAGCATACACAGACACCAATGCCGCAATGGCGGGAAAAATAGCCAGTAACGCATAAAATGCCACGCCAGCCGCCACTAAAGATAAATTATCACGGCTCATTTGTTTTACTATTCGCCTTGTAATATCCCACCAGCCACGCAGAGGGATATGGTTAGGCTGCTTGGCTCTTTGGCCACGCTTAAAGTCACTCATAGTTAACTCCCTTTTTCTAATTAAGTAGCAAAATGTTTGCCAAACAAATACTGCTTGGTATTAGGGTCTGTTGACCTTTCAAGGTTTAATTTGCAGCAGTCTGTTTGGTATTTAGGCAAGGCAGCGCCTATGTGGTGTGGTATTCCCCATAAATAGGCGATAACGTAGCATTAATGCAAAACAGGCGCTGCCCGAAGAGTTCTGCCTAGGGGCAATTAACTCTTTGTTGCCTACATGGATGTAGGTAAGGGGCGTGAGCAGGACGCGGAAGCTTTACTCGGTTTTTACTTAGCCCACTAGGTTACAAACCTCGCGCCGCGATTAAATTGCCCTAGTTTGAACAAATATTAATCCGCAAAGGTTCAACAGACCCTAGACTTGCTGCTATTGTTTAACACAGACCCTAATTACTTCGACCTAACACGGATGACCTCTATGCTCAGCGCTTTAATTGCAACACTCGCTAATAACACATCTATTCCCGCAATCGACACCGTTCAGCCAAACTCGGTTTCATGGGGCTTTTTAAAAGAGCAAAGCGTGCAATTACTACACTCATTCGTGCAATTACTGCCCACTTTGTTTTTAGGGATTATTATTTTGGTGATTAGTTATTTAATCGCCACCCCATTATCACGCTTGTTAATAAAGCCCGTTACTTACATGACCAACAGTAAATTAGTACACCTAGTTGCTAGGCGTGGCATTAGTACCTTAATTATTTTACTCGGGTTTTACCTATTTTTACGCTTGGCAGGACTCACCGAATTCGCGGTCGCTATTATGAGTGGCACTGGGTTAATAGGGCTTATTTTAGGGTTTGCCTTTCGGGATATTGCTGAGAACTTTATTGCCAGTTTACTTTTGAGTGTACAACGTCCATTTAAAATTGATGATGTAATAGAAGTTGATGGCAGAATTGGCATTGTTAAAAAAGTAACTGCAAGAGCAACCACTTTAGTTGACTACGATGGCAATCATATTCAAATACCCAATGCGACTGTGTATAAAAATACCATTAAAAACTTAACCGCTAATCCAAAGATGCGCGGTCATTTCACAATCGGTATTGGCTACGATAATGACATTCGCGGCGCACAAAGTCTTGCTATTAGCGTTATAAAAAATCAAAACTCCGTGCTTAGCGATCCACCTCCCCAAGTATTGGTTGATAACTTAGGCTCCGCCACTATCAATTTTACTGTTTACTTTTGGGTCAACGGCGAACAATACAGCATGGTAAAAGTAGCCTCACAGCTTATGCGAGAGTTAATCAATAGTTTTACGCAACATAATATAAGCATGCCTGACAATGCCAGAGAGCGTATATTGCTCAATAGCCAAGGTGAAGATATTTATCCCATAGCAAGCGAAGCTAAAACAGAGACAACAGAGACAACAGAGACAACAGAAGAAATTAACGAGCAATCACATATTCAAAAACATAAAACCACAGAGCATGAACACAGTATTGATGATGTAAGTAGTGATACGGATGATATTCGCGAGCAAGCCGATGAATCACGCGATCCGGAGCAGGGAAAAAATATTATATAGAGAGGTTCGAGGTTCGAGGTTCGAGGTTCGAGAAATTTAAAAGCCTTGCGGTTAACATTACAAGGTTTTTTATGCCTGAAGGCGATAGTTAGTCTCGCGTCGAGTTTAGGTTTTAAGCCCGCAACCCGAAGCTCGCCGCCCGCAACCTGACAGCTTATTCCAAACACAAAAAAGCCCGCAGCGTTAACTGCGGGCTTTTTTATTGAATGAGTGAGTCAGCCGGTAAGCCGGGTTCTGTCCTTTCCGAAGAAAGTGATAATCATTCGTCTAGGCCATAAATCGCTCTATGGCTCAAGCAACCTACCCGGTTCCAACGTGGGCCACGCCATAAGGAACCCTATTTGGTCTTGCTCCGAGTGGAGTTTACCTTGCAACCGACTATTACTAGCGGTCCGGTGCGCTCTTACCGCACCCTTTCACCCTTACCAATCCGAAGATTGGCGGTCTTCTCTCTGCTGCACTTGTCGTGGGCTCACGCCCCCCAGCCGTTAACTGGCACTCTGCCCTGTGGAGCCCGGACTTTCCTCCCCCTGCGCATTTTCGTTGCAGGCAGCGATTATCTTGGCTAACTCGGCGCGCAGTATACATGAGAGCACCACACTACGCAGTAAACATTTACTGTTTTTCTTCAATAATTGTTTTATACAGCGCGTTTTTCTTCATACCAAAGTAATCGGCCACCACGCCACAGGCTTTTTTCATTGGCATTTCGTTTTCAAGTAGCGCTAACATTTTGCGTGCCTCTGGCGGAATATCGTCAACTACCTTAGGTTTACCCGGCAGCATGAGTACTATTTCACCGCGCTGTTTAGTAGGATCGTCAGTTAAAAACTGCTTTAACTCAGTCACTGTGCCATTAAAAAAGGTTTCAAATGTTTTAGTGAGCTCTTTGGCAAATACCACTTGCTGCTCACCACCTAGCGCTGCTTCTAAATCGTCTAAGCTTGCCATAATACGGTGGGTACTTTCATACATAATACTGGTAATACTTGAGTTAACCGCATCAATAAAAAAATCTTGGCGTGCTTTACTTTTAGCGGGCGTAAAGCCAACAAACTGAAAACGGTCGGTTGGCAGCCCTGAACAACATACCGCCGTAATAGCAGCGCATGCACCAGGCACGGGTGTTACACTTGCGCCCTGCTCACGACATAAATTAACAACGGCATAACCAGGGTCGCTTATAAGCGGCGTGCCGGCATCGGATACTAATGCAATATTTAACCCTTGATTAAGTTGGTCGATAATTTGCTGCGCTTTTTGCTTTTCATTATGGTCATGTAACGCAAAGGTTTTAGCCTTAATACCAAAGTGGCTGAGTAGCTTGCCAGTATGGCGAGTGTCTTCAGCCGCGATTAAGTCAACCTGCGATAATGTCGCGATTGCACGCTGACTTAAGTCGTCATAATTGCCGATTGGGGTGGCAACAACGTAAAGAGTGCCAATTTTCTGTGAATTCTCCTCATTTAACATTGAGGTCTCCTGCGTCAGTCAGTAATATAAGCAAATCGCGTTAACGTATGGGAAATCATTGTGCGACTTAAACTAGTTAGTCTATTAATTATATTGTCAGGGTTATCGGCGTGTAGCACAACCGAAAAACCAACTAAAACCAGCGATAACTTAAATAGCAGTGCCAATACGCTGAAAAATGAAGCACTGAATGCGCAATCGATTTATCAATTAGCGCAAAACCGTTTTGGTGCAGATAAAATTCAACTGCTTTATAGTGCCCGTGATAGCGCCATTACGGAAGAAAACTGGCCGCTACTCGAAACAATATGTAGCGAACTTGCACTTACTGCCAGTGTTGATCAAATTCAAAACCGTTTATATATTGCCTTTGCACAAAAAGAGCAGAATAAAAACCAGCAAGCACTTGAGGTACTAAACACGCTTGAGGGGCAACTTAAGCAACCTGAGCATTTTGCTTGGCATCAATTTTTAACTGCCAGCATTTTTGCGTCGCAAGACTTACCAAAACGTGCAGCTCCTCACTTTTTTGCTGCCTCTGAATCGGTAGCAAAAAATAATATTTCTATCCCTAAACTTAATGACGCACTTTGGCATAATTTAAAGCAGCTTTCTTCGTATGCATTAGAGCGATTTAACCGTGGCTCGGTTATTCAACAAGGTTGGGTTAACTTAGCTTTGTATCATCAAGTTTACGCCAACAGCTCGGTTGATTTAGACCAAGCCATTAATAATTGGCGCCGCCGTTACCTTGGGCACCCTGGTACCAATGTTCTACCAAAACAAGATACTTACGCCAATGAATTAGCACCACTAAATATTGAACGCTTAGTTGTGCTATTACCTCAATCGGGGGCTAACAAGCGCTTAGGGGATGCATTAAAAGCCGGCATACTGGCTGCACTTGATAAAAAAGAGATTAGCGAAACGCTGTTTATTGATGAAAATACCGAAACCGAAGCGTTGAGCTCACAGATTTCGCAATTACAGCCTGACTTTGTTATTGGCCCACTATTAAAAGCCAATATAGATAAGCTCGCTAAGACCAATACATTACTCGATATACCCACCTTACATTTAAATACCTTTGATGGCGAAAGAACCTCGCTGCAACATTACTTTTTTGCGCTTAATCCTGAACATGAAGTACAGCAAACGCTAGAGCACTTTTTAGCACAGGGTTATCAAAAGCCGATGTTGCTAGCGCCAAATAATACCAATGGCCAGCGCTTAGTTGACTACTTTAATCTGCAGTGGCAACGCTATAGTGAAACAACCACGCAAGTTGGTTTTTATAACGATAACAAAGATATGCCCAATACGATTACTAGCTTGTTAGAAGTTGATAAGTCAAAAGAGCGTATTAAATCTGTTAAAGCACTTTTTAATAAAGAAGTTGAAAGTGAAACACGCTCACGTGGCGATATTGATGCCATTTACATACTCGGCGACGCCATTGAAACCCGATTAATTAAGCCTTACCTTGATGTTAATGTGAGTACCTTTGCCGATAGAATTCCTATTTACGCCAGCTCTAAAAGCCACAGTAAGCAAATAGATACCACTGACAAAGGTGATTTAGACGGACTCTACTTTACTGAACTGCCTTGGATGTTAGACTCACAAATTACGCAGCATAATCTACGTAAGCAATACAATGATTTATGGCCTGAACAAGCCGATATAAGCCAACGTTTATTTGCGATGGCTTATGATTCCGTCACCATGCTTAACGATATTAGACAATTGAGTGTTACACCCGATAAATACTTTTCAGGGTTGAGCGGTAAATTGTCGATTAATAGTGCCGGTGATATTGAACGTTCACTGCAATGGGCTCAGTACAGCAACCGCCGAATAAAACCGGTGGAGTTAAAAACACAACGCCCTGTACCGCTATTTATGCAATCAGCTAACGATGGCATAGCCATAATTAACTAAGGGGTCGACATGTCGTGGTTTAAACAGCTGTGGCAAAATAGTCGTGAAAAAGGCCAGTATTATGAGCGCCAAGCGCAAAAGTATTTAGAAGCACAAGGCTTAAAAGCGATTGAGCGTAATTACTACTGCCCCTATGGCGAACTTGATGTCATTATGAAAGACGGTGACACCTTAGTGTTTGTTGAGGTTAAGTTTCGTAAAAATAATATAAAAGGCGGCGCTAATTATGCTTTAAGCCCGCAAAAGCAAGCAAAATTAAGACGAACTATTTATCATTACCTCGCGGCTAAAAATTTAAAAAATCAGCCATTACGTATTGATTATGTTGCTATAACAGGCGAGCCATCACTACACATAAACTGGCTAAAAAACGTATTTTAATACCGAGCACATACAAATGAGTGAGCAATTATTACAACAGCTAAATGCATTAATGCGTAGTTAAAAATTAACAAGCTGCTTCTAAAAATCATCATCCTTAATAAAGCGGGTGTGAGCTCACACAGAATTAGATATTAATTGTTGGTAATCCATGCAAGACACAATAAAAGAAATTTTTAAAGAAAGTATTCAAGTTCAAATTGCAGCAGGTGAAGTACTTCCTAGCGCATTGGAGTCAGCGGCATTCACCATTGCACAAAGCCTGATCAATGGTAATAAATTGATCTGTTGCGGTACTGCAAACTGCCATATGCTGGCACAACACATGGCAGGCGTACTGGTTAATTTTTACGAAACAGAACGTCCCTGCTTACCTGCAATCGCTCTCTCACAAGAAAATATTAACCTAGGTCAAGGCAATCAAATAGATGACCACGATACCTTTGCACGCCAAGTTCGTGCCTTTGCTCAGCAAGGTGACTTATTATTGGTACTTGCCATTAATGGTAATGAAAAACATATAATTTCTGCAGTAGAAGCGGCACTAACCAAAGATATGAAGGTCATAGTAATGGTAGGTGATGATGGCGGCGAACTCGTTGGCTTACTTGGGCACAACGATGTAGAAATACGTACACCGTCTAAACGCCCTAGTCGCATTATTGAATCGCATTTAGTGAACCTTCACTGTTTAAGTGAGTTGGTGGATTTAACCCTTTTCCCGCAGGATGAAAATTATGTTTAAACGCTCCCTGATTATTTTAGGCACTGTTGTGTTATTGCAAGGTTGTGCCGCAGCTGTGGTCGCCGGTACAGCCAGTGCTGTTACTGCCGCTAACGATAGACGAACCATTGGCTCGCAAATAGACGACAACAATATTGAAATAAAAGCCAGTATTGCTATTAGCGAAGATGAACGTCTTAATAAGTTTGCTCATATCAGCGTTATAAGCGTTAATGGCGTGGTTTTAATGGTAGGCCAAGTGCCTAACCAAGAAATGAAAAACCAAGCGTTTAAAACCATTGAGAACCTATCTGGTATTCGCAAAATTCATAACCAACTTCGCATTGGCTCTAATATTGGAATCACCACGCAAACTCACGACTCATGGTTAACCTCAAAAGTAAAAGCGCAGCTTTTAGCGGCTGAAAACATCAGCAGTAATAATATAAAAGTAGTGACTGAAAATGCCGAAGTATACTTAATGGGGCTAGTGTCTGACGCTGAAGCAAACCAAGCCGTTAATATTGCCCGTAATATCTCTGGCGTAGAGCGCGTTATTAAAGTGTTTGAGTATTTGTAAAGAATAAGGTTCGAGGTTCGAGGTTCGAGGTTCGAGGTTCGAGGTTCGAGGTTCGAGGTTCGAGGTTCGAGGTTCGAGGTTCGAGAAGTTTAAAAACCTTGCGGTTAACATCGCAAGGTTTTTTTATACCTGTAGCAGCGGGTTCACCCCGCATGTGTATTAGGTTCAAGGTTTTAGGTATGAGGCCCGTAACTCGTCGCTCGTGAACTTAAATCAAACTTGCACGGCGTAAGCCCCACTTAAAAAACATTTTTACCACAGAGTACACAGAGACGCTTCGCGCTCCCCCTGTGTCAGGATAGTTGTCGCCTCTAACATTTAGCAGAGGCAAATAAAATGAGACGTCAATTTACACAAGAATTTAAAGTTCAAGCTGTTGAAAAAGCATTATCTCAATGTGATGATGTTCGCTTAGAAGATATTGCAGATGATTTAGGTGTCGGTTATTCAACGTTACAACGTTGGATAGCACTGGCAAAAAAGCATCAACTTGAAATACACCAGACGGGTAGCCAAATGACAGCAGAAAAACGACCACAAGACTGGAGTTTAGAAGAAAGGCTCAACGCGGTCATTGAGTGTGGAAGTTTAGATGAAGCCGCCATAAATGAATACTGCCGTAATATAGGGCTTTATCCGCATCATATTCAGCAATGGAAGAAAGACTTAGTAACACCACCTTCAAATAAAACAGTAAAGTCAGACAGTAAACAGCTTAAGCAAGAAATAAAG